>NZ_JBBEWR010000010.1:0-194708 GCF_037646345.1 Ascidiimonas aurantiaca
AAACGGTCAACGATAAAGATATTTTTATGAATTTAGCATTGTCCTAAAAAGGGTAAGGCTTCACCTCTTCCGTAATTTCTTTCATTTTTTGTCATTTTAAATGTGCTACAATGGTAGATATAACAAACGTTGTTGTCCCAAAGGGCAACTATGTTTTGTTATATAATGTTACAAGCTTTTTTTAATTGTTCCAATCACCAATTAAAATTTTTGAATATTCGAAATTGGTTGTAATCAAGTTTGGTGTTTCAAATTCAGCTAAGGACGGATTATATTTTAATAAGAAAACATTATTAAAATTATCAATTGTCAATAAATCTGGATATTGATCTCCTGTGAAATCTCCAATGTAATAATCTTTGTATAAACTCCCATCGAAAACTTTAACAGGGTTTGATTTTCCATTAATTGTTTGACCATAAAAAGTGGTTCCATTGAATTTGTTGATAAAAATATCACCACTTAGATTTATCATAAGCAAATCGCTAATATTATCATTTGTCCAATCCGCTACAAAAAACGTAGAATACAATTCATTTATTCCGTTTGCAACAACTGGAAAGCTTTCATCATTAATTGTTTGACCATAAAAAGTACTCCCATTAAATTTAAGTGCACGCAATTCCCCTTGAGTATTTCTAACTATCAAATCAGATGTTCCATTTCCTGTCCAATTACCAACTAAATAATCTGTATAAGAGGTTTCCGAAAAACCGTGAGCGACAATTGGAAAGCTTTCACCATTAATAGTTTGACCATAAAAAGTACTCCCGTTAAATTTAAGTGCACGCAATTCCCCTTGAGTATTTCTAACTATCAAATCAGATGTTCCATTTCCTGTCCAATTACCAACTAAATAATCTGTATAAGAGGTTTCCGAAAAACCGTGAGCGACAATTGGAAAGCTTTCACCATTAATAGTTTGACCATAAAAAGTACTCCCGTTAAATTTAAGTGCACGCAATTCCCCTTGAGTATTTCTAACTATCAAATCAGATGTTCCATTTCCTGTCCAATTACCAACTAAATAGTCAGAATAAATAGCCAGATAAAAACCATTTCCAACAAGAATCCCATCACCTTTTAAGTCATCTAGAGTAGGATAATTAATTAAGTCTCCATTTTCTCTAATAACTATTAAGTTTTTGATTACCCTAGCAGATGGTTCATTATTTGCCGTATTTGCTTCTACAATAATATTTTTGAATTGATTATTAGAACAATTTGTAATTATTAATGAATTATCTCCAGATGATTGTTTCAGGTTATCAAATCCATTACCATTTGGAAAAATATTATTTCTAACATATGAGCACTCTCTTGGAATTCCCCTTATAGAAATGATTTTGTTATTGTTTGAGGTGAAGTTTCTATTATTATAAAAGACATTGTCTTCAATTATAAATGTCCCGGTAGATCCACCTTGTCCACCGTTCCCTGTACCGTGAGCATCAAAATGATGAGTTGTTTTTAAATTATCCAGTGATATATTTTGATCAATATATTGTTTGATAATAGGATCATTGTCATATTCAGCCAAAACAATATTACCTCTTGCTTCATAATGTGAATTAGATGTTATATTTGAAGAAGCAATGGCGTGTCTATTAAATAAAAAACGGTTATTTATAATTTCAACATTTCCACCATCAGCAACAGAAACACCATATCCATAGCCAATTACAGAACCTACTCCAAAATTATGATGAATGTAACAATTTTGTACTTTAATGTTGAAAGCATTTTTCACAAAAATTCCAACTTGATTAAATCCCTGAATTTTGCAATTTTGTATTAAAATATTTTGCAAGGGGTTTTGATTGTTTCCAATAATTTGTATTCCTCTTTGAAAAGCTGTGCTAGATAGTGGAGCTATAAAAGTAATGCCATCGATAGTTATGTCATTGTTTTCTATAATGGAAAAAGAAAAACTATTCTCTTTAAAAAAAGAAACGAATCTAGCACCATTACTTTTTATAGTAACACCTTGAGGAATGTTAAAAAATTCTCCTGATACTATGTCATTTTGATCAAATACAATTTCAACATCATTGGCAATACAAATAATTTTTGAAGTCATATCTCCTTGAACTCTTGCTTGCTCTATTTCATCAAGATAACTTAGAAAGATATTTTTCGAATCAGCCCCATTTGAAACTAAATAGTCACCAGTACAATTTGAATTAGAGGATTTATTACTTAGAAAACTATTTGAGTTTTTTTCAATTAGTTCAAAATCTTTTTCGCAGGAAGCTAAAAAAGCAAACATAATAATTAGCGTGCCTAGAATTGTTTTTTTCATTAAATATTTTAGTTATTAGTATTGCTTGTAACGGTCTCGGCTATGGGCAGTTACGCCCGCCTTGCCGCGAGGCAGGTGGTTTAGTATTTAACTTTGCAAGCCTGCCTGCCGGTAGGCAGATACGCACCGAGTTGGAAATTCCTGAGGAATTTCCAAAGTAGGCGAGAACGGCGCCATTACTTATAGCCATTGTTGTACACAGTTATTTTTATTCAATTGATTCTATTTTTACTTTAATTCGTTCAAGAAATGTTGGCATATCAACATTAAACCAATTTGGTCTAATAAATTTATCCCAAACAATAGCTTTGTCATATTCAGTTGCATTTTCACCAGTCATTAAATCAAATGATTCAGGATATTTTTCAATCCATCTAATTGCTAAACTTATTTCGTTATCAACATTATAAGAAGCTCGTTCTATAATTTTTTTGTTTTTACCATTTTTACTGTTATGGTAATCAGTTCTAAAATTACAATAGCAATTGTTTAATATTTCGTAAAGCTTTTCCCAATCTCCTTTATTCATAAATTCAGCCTTTAATATTATTTTCTGAAAAGGTCTTACTGAAATCACGAACTCTTTTATTGTTATCCAAAGATTCTCTATTTTCATATTCCGCCCACCACATTACATCTCTTGGGTCGCCTTTTGCAGATTCCAAAAATGATTTAAAACTTTCAATTCCGTTATTAGCTAAAAAAATTACACAGCGAATAATTCTGTCCGAATTCAAATAGTCATATTTAGTCAAATAATCTGTCAAAATTTTATTTGCAGTATCGAGGTCCGAATCAAATCGGATTTTCATTTCTTCAACAATATCTTTTGATAATTCTTTCAATTTTTCTATTCAGCGAAATGCTCGTCTTTAATTGTGTACAACACCCAAATATAAGCATTGCGGTTATTCTTATTTTAATTATGGCGGTTATCTAAATACTACTAAACAGGTAAATCGTTGTAATTCAAATAGTTTAATTATATTTATTACAATAATTATTTTTGTAAAGCGAATGTTATGTCATTAACCAGAAAAATATTGCCTGAATTTCAACAAAAACTTTCTTTACAACGTTATGCCACATCTTCTATAAAATCATACACAAATGCTTTAGCAAAATTTTTAACAGCCTTTGAAAGATCTCACTTAGAAAAAGTAAAAGAAAAAAATATTGAAAATTTCCTGTCCCATCTGCAAAAAACAGAGAATATAAGTAGTGCCTATCAAAAGCAAATTCTAAGCGCTATTGCCAAATATTATGAGCTGTTCCATTCCAGAAAATTAGATCTCAACTATTTATACCCAAAACGGAAACAAAAACCTTTACCAAAATATTTAACAAGAAATGAAGTGGTGAGATTGATCGCTGTTTGCGAAAATATAAAACACCAATGCATTATAAAACTTCTATATGGTTGCGGATTACGGGTTGGAGAGTTACTGGAACTTAGAATAAGTGATATTAATTCAAATAAGATGCTCTTACATATTAACATGGCTAAAGGTAATAAAGACCGAACTGTAAAACTGCCTAAAACGGTTCTTGCTGATTTAAGGACGTATTACAAAAGGTACAGACCTAAAGACTTTTTGTTTGAAGGACAGAATAAACCCTTTTATTCTGCAAAAAGCATTCAAAATCTCATTAAAAAGTATGCCCTTAAAGCTAAAATAACAAAAACGGTTACCCCGCATATGCTTCGCCATAGTTATGCAACTCATTTGGTAGAAAGTGGTGTAGATATCCGTTTTGTAAAAGAATTACTCGGACATAACTCAATTAAAACAACGGAAATTTACACACATATTCCCCATATCGTTAAATCCAAATTTATGAGCCCTATAGAGCATTTGAATTTGTAATTCTTATGATAGGTTAAGTATTCGGGCTATAAAATGGCGCTCAATTCTAAATGTGATCTATCCCAACCAGCCTTCGCGGTCCAGACTCCGGTACTGAATAGCTTCGGCTATATGAGTTCCCTCTACGGTGGGAGAAGCATCCAGATCGGCTATGGTACGGGCTACTTTTAAAATACGATCATAGGCTCTTGCAGACAGATTAAGCTTTTCCATAGCATTTTTAAGGAGTAGTAAAGAAGCTTCTTGCAGGTGACAATAGGTACGTATTTGCCGGGTAGTCATCTGGGCATTATAATGCACATTGGCCAGGTGTTTAAAACGATCGGTTTGGAAAGCTCTGGCCCGTATGACGCGCTCCCGGATCACTTTACTGGGTTCTCCGTTTCGGGTATCGGAAAGTTTTTCAAAAGGAACGGGGGTTACTTCTATATGAATATCAATACGGTCTAGTAAGGGGCCTGAGATACGGCTTAAATACCGCTGCATCTCCTGGGGAGAATTGGTAACCGGAGCATCGGGATCATTAAAATACCCTCCGGGGCTGGGGTTCATACTGGCTACCAGCATAAAACTTGACGGATAGGTAATGGTAAACCGTGCCCGGCTTATAGTAACTTCCCGGTCTTCAAGAGGCTGCCGCATTACTTCCAGAACACTTCTCTTAAACTCCGGGAGCTCATCCAGAAAAAGCACGCCGTTGTGTGCCAGGGAGATCTCGCCGGGTTGCGGGTACGCCCCCCCTCCTACCAGCGCAACATCGGAAATGGTGTGATGCGGACTCCGAAAAGGCCGGGCACTCATGAGTCCGGTATGTTGAATACGCCCTGCCACACTGTGTATTTTGGTAGTTTCCAGTGCTTCCTGTAAGGTCATAGGGGGTAATATACTGGGCAGGCGCTTGGCCAGCATAGTCTTTCCTGCGCCCGGTGGGCCAATAAGAATAATGTTGTGTCCGCCGGCTGCCGCAATTTCCATACATCTCTTTATACTCTCCTGCCCTTTTACATCAGCAAAATCATGCTCAGGAAAATCCAGGCTTTTGGAAAACTCTTCCCGGGTATTAATTATGGTAGGAGTTAAAGAACTCTGCTCATTAAAATAGGCTATAACCTCTTTTATGGTTTCTACCCCATATACCTCCAGATCACTAACAATGGCTGCCTCCCTGGCATTGACTTTAGGTAATATGAACCCTTTGAAACCTTCTTCTCTGGCCTGAATGGCAATAGGTAAGGCGCCTTTTATAGGCTGTAACCCGCCATCCAGTGATAATTCTCCCATTATGATATAGCGATCCAGTTCTGGTGCCTGTATCTGCCCGGAAGCTGCCAGTATGCCTATAGCCACGGTAAGGTCATAAGCAGAACCCTCCTTACGCATATCGGCAGGGGCCATGTTAATAGTGATCTTTTTTCCGGGAATTTTAAAACCGTTATTCTGTAAAGCAGCAGCAATCCGGTAATTGCTTTCTTTTATAGCGTTATCAGGCAAACCTACCAGGTGGTAGCCAATGCCTTTATTAATATTTACTTCTACGGTAACCGTGGTAGCATCTATTCCAAAAACGGCACTCCCGTAAACTTTTGTAAGCATAGGTTGTTTTTTGACAAATGTACTAAAGCCATCATAATTAACAGGAAATATACTATTTTGAATAACGATTTTTAACATTTAAAATAGCAGTCGCTTTTGTTTAAAAACACTTGCTACTTATTACTACTATATATTGGTCACATTATACCAAATGCTTCAAAATGATGTTGCTGCAATCAAGATATATGGAAATTAAGACATGTCGTCCTGTTTATCACGTCATCACGAATACCTTGTATTTAGGTCTAGTTAAAGAGACAATTCCTATCTATGCTTATACCTTTTTTTATATTGGTTTCAAGGTAGTGTCTGTAAAACTTAATGATCACGAAAACAATTTTACTGCAATAGATTAACTCTCCGACAGTATCATATGCTTTCCTGCTAAAAGGGTTAACTTTGTTTTGTATATGAATTGATAAAGGGATCAAAAAACAAAGAAAAAAGGAAGCATTAGGAGTAGTAACCTGTCTTTAAGATATGGATCATACAAATACTAAGACAAAGAACCACTGTACATTGCTTCTCTGAATGTTTCTACAGAATTCTGTAGAAACATTTTTC
Organism: Ascidiimonas aurantiaca; assembly: GCF_037646345.1. Classification (NCBI taxonomy): domain Bacteria; kingdom Pseudomonadati; phylum Bacteroidota; class Flavobacteriia; order Flavobacteriales; family Flavobacteriaceae; genus Ascidiimonas; species Ascidiimonas aurantiaca. The sequence goes on from NZ_JBBEWR010000010.1 coordinate 6,328, forward strand.
TGCCTTACTTTTAGTAAAAGAGACTATAAGAGATTCTAATAGTTACCAGAAAATAATACAACAAAATATTAATGAGGATTGATGCAGAAAAATGCTAATACCAGTATTATTGTGCAACTTTAAAAAAACTTATCGGGTACAATGCGTTTAAAGGTTTTTTCAAGTGTCAGAATAATTACAACTATCAGGTTACATAATGGCTGGTAGCATTAAAAGAACTTATTTTTTTACTCAGCTCTTGGGTATAGCGTATTTTTATTCTACTTCAATTGAAAAATTATCAACAAACAATTCGATATTGCCGGCAGTAGGATTTGCTGTTGCTCCAATTTGTACGCGTTCGTAAAAAGTGGGCTCCTGTAAAGTAAAGTTAATCCCTTCATTTAGAAAGACATCTCTAAAAATATCGGCATTTGGCATATTCATACCAGGCTCATTCAAAACTTGGGTTCCGTTAATAAGTAATCTGTTTAATCCATTTTCATTAGCTGACATGGTCATTTCCCATTCAACTGAGACCCACTGCTTTCTTGGAAAAGAAAAATTGGTTTGTTGTAGTGTTGCTGCTGATATTTTCCCTCTTTCTATGGATAGATAATCATTACCTCCGGACATAATGAGCCTGACTCCCGGACATTGATTTTCAGAACCAAAATTATCGCCAACACCCGGGTCCCAGCAAGAACAGCACTCCAGGTCAATTAGTAAGAGGTTCTCTAATGATTCATTACTATTTATATAGAAATCAGCTTTTATTGTTACCTTATCTCCTTCTTTTATATTTAATCCGTTTTTCTCGATGTCTATTTTTGATAATTGAGAATCTGATCGGTATGCAAAAAAACGAATGGCATTTTGCCCTTCTGAAAATTCACTATTAATAATCGAAATTTCGTTAGTAGCGTTTGAAGGATTGGTTTGCTGTATGGTTGACCATCTTGAACCATTTGAAGGAAAAAGTTCATCTAAAAAATTATTTTCAGTTTCAAATCCGTCCTGAAATATGAAGTTTTCGGTCAATGTTCTTTCTGTATCATTTTCATCTTTATTACAAGACACCAAAGCGATAAGTATCAGAACAAAAAATGAATATTGATGTTTTTTCATAAACATTTAACGTCCAGATTTTTGTCATATTATAACAGTCCTGACAAATGAACCATAAGGGGCTTGTGTATAAGCAGTAGCGGTATAAATACAACTACTTTTTGATTTACAAGACACTTTATCTGAATTAAAAACGGTTCGAGTCAAAACACAAACCGCTTTTGCCTGTATGCCATGTTGACCACCGTTTTTTTAAATCTGTTTTATTTCCCTAAAGATCTTTCTTTTTGAGTTCTCAAATATTTCTCCACCAAATTCTTCATTGTCCAATGAAATGGTCAAAATATCTTTTATCCCCATAATTCCAAATATGAATTTCAAGTAGGTTGTCTGGAAATTCATATGCTCATTCTTTTCGTTTTCTCCATAGCCCGTATCTCCTCTACTTGAAAGTATGAACATTTTCTTGTTATTAAGAAGTCCCACATAATCTCCATCGGGCTCCCCTGAACGAAATTTCCAGGTTTCATTAATTCTCATGAGTTGATCAATATAAGATTTTAATCCACTGGGAATAGACCAATTGTACATAGGTGTTCCAATAACGTATATGTTATGTTCTTTAAACTCTTTGACCAATTGGTCACTAAATCTAACGCCTGATTGATTTTTTTTTGTTCTGTGTTCCGGTTTGATGAACGCACTTGCAATCCATTTTTGATCAATAGCCGGAATTTCTTCCAATCCAACTTCCCGGTACGTAAAAATGTCGTTTGGATGTTTGTTTTTCCAGGTTTCTTCAAAAAGTTGTGTTAGTTTTCGGCTGTACGATCTTTCATTTCTTACACTAGCGTTGATAATTAATACTTTGTTCATATTTTTTGATTTTTAATTATGAAACAAAGTTCTGAATCAGAAAAGTGTAAAAAATTGATGTAGTTTAAGGTTCTTCGTTTTTTTTTCGGATTCGGCTCAAGAATTCGGGAGTAATTCCTAAATATGAAGCAATTAGGTAATTGGGTACTTTGTCTGCAATACTTGAATAATTTTCCATAAAATCCAAATAACGCTGTTCGGCATCAAACACCTTGTTAGCTATTATTCTTCTTTGAAGGCTTCCCAGATAATTTTCAAGGATGATCCTAAAAAAATGTTCAAGCTTTGGGATTTGCCGTAGCATTTCTTGAAAATGATCGTAGTGTATCTGCAGTAATTCTGTCTTTTCAATTGCCTGAATATTGTAAATTGAAGGCTTCTGTTTTTGAAAGCTCTCAATATCTGTTGCCCACCAATTCTCAATTGCAAAATACAGGATCTCCTCTTTTCCTGTTTCCGAATTTATACAAAAAACCTTTAATGCTCCGTTAACTACAAAATTATCGGTTCGGCAAGTTTCTCCGTTTCTCAACAGATAATCTCCTTTTTCGAGTATTTTCTCAGTCCAAAACGTTTTAATTAAATTTTCTTCCTCTACATTTAATTGAAGGTGTTTTGAAATGGATTTGATCAAAGATGCTTTCATTTAAATGGTTACCAGCGGTTTGAAGAAGTTTTATTATTTATAACTTGTTGTATGGTATTCCATATCTGAAATATTGAATAATAACTGGTCATGTAAAGAAACATTTACATTTATCTTACCTGAAGTTTTTCTTTCTATTCCTGATTCTTCTTTATTGTCTATTGTGAAATGTCCTGAGACATCTAATAATTCCCAATCTTCTTCATTATATAACCCTGCTTGTGTGGCTAATAAACTTCCTTTATATTCTTTAAGGGTAACTTTATTAATGGAAGAGGTCATGTCAAAATTATAGGTTCCAATTGGCATTTCCCATAGATCATTCTCAGAAATTAAATTTAGAATATAGCCATTGTTCGATACAAACTGATAATCTGTCAATAAAGTCTCTGGATATTCCATTCGACTGGTATAAATTGAATTAAATTTAAAACTACTGCTATTATACTCTATACTCTGCAAGTACGTTAATGCGCAGTCTATTGATCTGAATGAATTTAATTCAATAAAACCGCTGATCTCTTTTGTCTTTGAGGTGTTAACTTCATTCTCTAAATATAAAGTACCCTCAAAACCAAAACGAATGTCATTAGTGGCCGGGGCATAAGAGAAGTTAGTAATTTCTACGGAGGATGCAGGTTTAAAATTGGGAGTTAGATATAATTTAAAGGGGGTTAAATTCTCGGATGCCTCCCAACATTCTACTTTTTTTAATTCACCATTTTTTAATAATTCAAAGCTTAATCTATATTCTTTTTCTTCGTTTTTTAAAAGTGTATGAATAAAGATCTTATTACAATTAGTATTTCCGGTTATTAAATGATCATCCTCACCCTCACCAATATAAAAGTCTGAAGTACCTACTCTTACATTTAGAGTTTCTTGAAATTCCTGAGTAGAAACATCATCGTCTGCCCCGCAATTAACAAGTAAAGTTGAAAAAAAAATAAAAAAAAGAGATCTAATATTTCTCATAAGTATTCGTGATCGTTACTATTTCTGTTAACTTATCTTTAAACGTATTTTATTGCATTTACTTTTCTTTCAAATATACTTTTTTTAAAGTACATCAAAAGAATTTTCAACCTGGCAAATTAAGAATAAAAGATATAGGTGTATGTATGTGTAATATAGGCTTGGTGTAGGAAAACGCACCTAAGGTTTTGTGTTGGCGCGGTTACATATTTGGCACATACCCGAAGTGTTATATGGTTTGTATCAAACCAAACCATACCCCGCCGGTGATCTCATTTTGGGAGCGCTGGCAGCTTTATCATTATTCATGGGCGGTATCGGGAATATTCTAAAGGAAATTGATAACCTGTCAAAAAAATGGTATGAATACCGGTTATTACGTATTAGCATGTTAAATTCTTACAAAAAATAACAGGAAATAAAAATATTGCTTAAATTTTTTTATCTTACAAAAAATATAAGGTAAAGCTGAAGACCTTTTTAACTGTAGGCAATGAACTATTAATAAAAGCTTATGAAAAAAGCATGTCTTAACAAAAAACTAGCCCTTAAAAAAGATGTAGTATCCCATCTTGATGTTGAAACGATAAAAGGCGGGCAATTTCCCGATACTCTTTTTTGTCCTACTAACGGAGCTTTAAATTCGTGTCCTCCTCCCGGAGTTGCATGTCTGTAATGCAGGGAGCGTTAATTTCCTATTAAAATCACAATGTTAAAGATCATGAAAAAACAAGATGTAAAATGTGCCCTTTCTTTGAAAAAAGTACAGGTATCAAAACTAAAAACCGATCATCTCTACGGAGGTAGTAATCGCTGGTCAGTTGAACGACCCTGTGATACTATTACCGGAGGACTGGTAGGTACCTGTGCACCTCCGGGGCAGGGTTGCTTCTAAAATATGTTTAAAAGCAGGTACGGGTACCTGCTTTTTTATTTTTTATACTATCTGGCGCCGTTAAAAATGAAGCTAAAGTCTGTTTTAATGGTGTCGTTTTGATAAATAACCCTGGCGCCGCGATGACATTCGATACAGGAAGAGGTTTTCTGAAAATAGGTTTCTGCTACCGTATTTCCCAGAAAGAAAGGGGCATCCGGAGCAGTGTAAGGCCCATCTACTTTGTTCCACTGACTCCCTATAAGCCGGTAGTTGGCAAAAACAGAATTCATTTCCATAAGCTTTGCCCTCCATACCTCATTCACCTGTTCGGTACAAAAGTATATGGGATACGTGCGCATTACCTGGGTGCCAAAATCACTTCCTTTTTCGCCGGGTACTGATTGTAAATACCTTGAGGCGTAAGGAGCACTGTCACTCCAGCGATACATGACTTTGCCGTTTACGGTATCTCCTGCCACATGAGTGGGAGGCGTATTGGGTTTACAGTTCAGGCAATCTGGGTTATAAAAGGACCATTGGGTTTCCTGATCTGTCTGGGCTTGTTGTACATTATCGGGTACATTATCTATATGCTCAAATGTGCTCCAGATCCATTCGTCAAACTGACTTATTTTTCTAATTATATGTATCCCTACTAGCCCCAGGGTAGCTTCTACGGTAAATGCTTTTCCTGTAGCGCTGTTATCTGCCGAAACATAGATAATTGATTTTTGGTGATAATATCGCGAAAGGTCATCACCCCTGGCCGTGTCTAGTATTCGCCAGGTAGCTTTTATCTCCATAGCACCCGGTGTGCTATCTGAACTTATGGGCATTTGAAAAGAGCGGTCATTAGCATCGTAATAGGCTTTGATACCTGCTTTGGTAGTCAACCCGTTACCGGTAATAAATGCTTCTTCTTCGGGATTGATCCTTTGCTCAAAAACGGCAAAGTTCCCGTTTCTGTCTATGATCGGGTGCCCGTCTGCCTCTAAAAAATCGGAGGCCCCGCTTGCTACGTTGGGAGCTTTAGAGTCTAGGTAGAAAAAACGGGCACTATCGCCATTGGCTTTATCTGCGGCGGCTCTTAGAGCCTCTGTATTGGATTCAAAGATGCTGTTCACATCGGTGTAATGTTCCCAAACGCGAAGTGCTCCGGGCGTATCTGTAAAAGAACCAACGGGAGCCCCTCCGGCATCTGCCGGCCAGTTAAGCGCTACAAAACTCTGCCATGAGAACATATCAAACGAAGGCTGGAACTCAGGGCTCAAAACGGATGTATAACCATTCATAAAATTGCCGTCTTCACTGTTAATATTGAAAACGCTGTTCGGGAGTTGCGGACAAAAAGTATTGGTCTGATCAGGACAAAAGTGTATTTTATCAGGAGCAAAACAGGGAGGCGCCGCATGATTTACGGCCAGATAGGCTTCTTCTTTTTTACCTTTGCAGGCTATTACACAAGCTGCAATAACAATGATAATTATTCTTTTCATTTTAAGTAGGTTTTAGACTACTATAAAATAAAGAATATTTGTTTTAATATACTAGGGTAGAAATACGTGTTTTCTAAATCTTAAAATATATTAGATACCGGGGAAAAAGTCTTGCTCATCTGCATTAATGCTTATGAGCTTGTTCTGTATCCCGTAAATCACAAGGCCCGCCGTATTTTTAGACTCTGTTTTAAGAAGTAAATTGTTTCGATGTCCCTCTACCGTTCTGGGACTAATAAAGAGTTTTTCAGCAATTTCGCCGGTGGTATATTGTTTACAGATAAGTGATAGTACTTCCTTTTCGCGCTTGGTAAGCGAATTTTTTTCCATATCACCTTTAAACGATCTTTCTTCGTTTAACAGGTCTTCATGAATGATACGCATTACATGCTCGTCGTAGTGAAATCCTTTTTTCACAACCTCATTAATGGTATGTACCACTTCTTTAGGGGTCGCATTTTTTATAAGATAGGAAGAGGCCCCTACTTTTATCATATTGGCGATAAAGGTTTTGGTATTGTAACTGGTAAGCGCAATTATATTGATCTCCGGAAATTCTTTTCTAATGATCTTTGTGGCCTCAACGCCGTTAAGTGCCGGCATTTTCAGGTCCATCAAAATAACATCGGGTTTCATTGATGCTTGTTCCAGGTGTTGTATGAGTTCTTCTCCATCACCCGCTTCAAAAACTATTTGGAAATTGGGTTCTCTTTGCAAAAGAAATGAAATTCCTTTACGAAAAAGTATTTCATCATCTGCCAATGCTATTTTAACTTCAGGTTCATTCATAATTTATACATAGATCCATGCCTTCATTCCTTTTCCTAAACTGCTATCAAATTTAATGGTTCCTTTTAACAATTCTGCACGACTTTCCATATTTTTAAGACCTAACCCCTTTTTGAGGCCTTCATTTTCAATGGTAAACCCTACCCCGTTATCTGCATATTCAAAGCATAATTTCCCAGCTTCTGTGGTTGCGAAAATCTTTATCTGGGTAGCATTTCCATGCTTTAACGAGTTGTTTATCAATTCCTGCAGAATTCTGAAAACATGTAGCTGTTCGCGTTTATCAAGCTTTTCAAAACTACATTTTATTTTCTTTTGAACTCTCATATTTTTTAACGATGCCACCTCAACACACAATTCCTGAATAGCAGCTTCCAGTCCAAACTTTTCCAAAACGGGTGGCAGTAGATCGTGCGCAATTCTTCTGGAGCACTCCAGCGCTTTTCCTGTCATTTCTATAATTCCTTCTGCTATTTCTTTTTGTTCTTCTTTGGTGAGTTTATCAGTATCATACAATAAGTGAGAATTTAGCGAGACCACATTCAATTTGGCACTAATATCATCGTGAAGGTCCCTGGCAATACGCTTCCTTTCTTTTTCCTGTGTGAGTATGGTAGCGTGTAATAAAGCCTTTTGATGGCTTATTTCCATATCGCGTTTTTCCAGTTCTTTGAGAATGATCTTTTTTCTTGAGAAATAAAAAAAAACGATGACAAGGGCCGACATAAAAAGCAACAACACCACCACCAGTAAAATAGTTGTGGTAATCAGTCTTTCTTCATTGAAAAATTCCTGCGCCATTCGATAAATATTAATAACTGATATATCAGATACAAAACACTGTTAAGTATCCATATGAGTTTGTTCTGAGATCTGTCCAGCAAATTTGTAAGGTTGGCAGTAACAAAAATTAAGGTACTACTCACCAAATACAATAAAATACCTGCATTCACCAGTAAAAACTTTTTTCTGCCATCCAGTAATTTATAAAAATAAGCTACGGAATAGGCAATAAGTACAATAGAGGTAGAAAGCATACCCGGTGCATTAAACCGGTTCAGTATATCTTCTGTAAATATATATTGTAAGATTAGTAAACACAAAGCAAGGATACAGAACCATGCAATGATCTGTTTAAACAAATGAGAGACAAACAACTCTCTAAAGAAAAAGCTCAACAACACAAATTGCGATACAAAATACACGTGTGAAAGGAACAGGTTATTTGCCCCGGAACGTGCCAGATAAATAGCGGTTATTTGGATACAAAAAATAACCAGTAAATAAAAACTGTATATTTTAAAAGCTTTCCCTCTTGCGGAAAAGCTTTTAAAATACAGTATGATATTAATTAACAACAGTATATTGGCTGCTGAAGATATCCATTGATTTACTGACATTAATAATGTAATTCAGGATCTTTTTAGTTAAGAGGACTGGTCTTATCGCATTCCGGCGGACAAGGCTCGGTAAAATCAAAAATACCATCATCTATAACATCGCCATTACCATCACCATGTAGGGGTTTTTGATAGATAATATCGGTGCCATCTTTCCTTACTCCCACCAGTAAAAGTTTTTCTACGGGTTTTTTAGGATCGTCATCATCTACGGCAAGATAGGCTCTTACATTAGCTACACCCGGTTCTTCCATAATAGCCTTCAGATCACCCATAGGAATTAAAAAGGCTCTTATTTTATGATGTTTATTGAATGTACCCTGTACTTTTCTCCAACATTTGGTCCATTTAATGGCTGTTTTTAAGGGAATTGTTTTTGGTCGTTTTTTCATACTTATTAGCTTTAAAATTTTATGATGATTATTGTGTAAAATGTGAAAACAAAAGTGTGTACTCTTAGAAATGATTTCTAAACTTCTTCAAATTTAATATAAAAAAACAGAGATATAAAACTGTAAAAACGTAAAGATACTTTCTTATAAAACGATTTTTAAGTACGGGTACTTAGTACAATTGATTATTTATAAGTAGCACAAAAAAAAATTATATGAAATATTATTATTTATATAAAAAAGCCGTTTTTCAAAATTGAAAAACGGCTTTTTTAATCAATTTATACGAATCTTCCCGAAAATATGTTTTTTGTTATTCCATAACAGTAAACTCAATAAGAGAAGTATTATACACCCTGTGGGTTTGTTTTTTAAAATCTTCTTCTTTGGCTTTAAATATGTTTTCTACAAAGGTTTGCGGATTTCTGTCAATTAAAGGAAACCAGGTACTCTGTATCTGTATTTGTATTTTGTGACCTTTTTTAAAAGTGTGGAAAACATCTTGTAACTTAATATTTACAGGCGTTATTTTTCCCGGTACAAAAGGCTCCGGCTTTTCAAAACTATTCCTGAAACGTCCTCTCATCACTTCACTTCTTACCATCATATGGTAATTGCTCATTTTAAGATACTTTTGGGTTTCTTCATAATCGGGAGCATCAGGAGGGAACACATCGATCACTTTTACGATCCAGTCTGCATCTGTTCCGGTTGTGGCTACCTGCAGTTTGGTCATTATTTCCCCGGCCATAGTTATGTCTTCTTCCAGTACAGGCGTTTCAAACACTAATACATCGGGTCTCCGCGCTGCAAAACGTTGATCATCTGTCATGTACTTACGGGGTGTGAATACCATTTTTACATCTTCTGAATAAGGTACCGGTTTCGCCGGATCGCTCACAAACTCCTGAAATGACAGTTCACGAGTAGCTACCTGACCCAAGCGCTGCCCTTGTTGAAGAGAATAGGTTTGTTTTTTGGTGTTTTCCGGAGGCCATTGTGCAAATTGTTTCCACTCATTTTTTCCGGTATCAAAAACATAGGCTTCCGGCAGGCCCGTATCCTCACTGGCATTACCTTTCAGGAAATGATTAAAAAAACGGGTCTCTATATCTTCCTGATAAAACTTTGATATATCATCTCCAAAATATACATTACCAATAGCTTGCCTCTTTTTGGTTCTGGCCCAATCGCCATGACTCCACGGCCCCATAACCAGAGTATTGTAGTTTTTACTTCTGTTCTCAATACTCTTATACGTTTCAAGTGGCCCGTAAAGATCTTCTGCATCAAACCATCCCCCAACTACCATTACTGCGGGCTTGATGTTTTCCAGGTGCTGAATAATACCTCTGGATTTCCAGAATTCATCATAATTAGGGTGATTTTTAAGTTGTTGCCAGAAAACATTGTCTTCTTTATAATATTGATCAAGATTACTCAAAGGCCCGGCATCCAGAAAAAACTGATATTGATCTTTCGTGCCTAATTCCGGAAATTCATACCAGGATTGTGTTACCGGCTCGTTTTTCTCATAACCAAAAACGGCGGTAGCACGCCAATAACTTAACAAATAGGCACCGTTGTGGTGGAAATCGTCAAAGAAAAAATCGCCTATACAGGCCTGAGGCGACACTGCTTTGAGTGCAGGGTGCGCATCTAACAATGAATAGGTAGCATAAAAACCGGGATATGAAATACCCCATACACCTACATTTCCATTGTTATTAGATACATTTTTTACGAGCCAGTCAATAGTATCATAGGTATCTGAAGCTTCATCTACCTCTTTACGCTTTTTACGCGGTATATATGCCCGCATATTATCATAAACCCCTTCACTGTTCCAGCGCCCTCTAACATCCTGATAGACTATGATATTTCCTTCTTTCATAAGTGTACTGTTAGGACCTATTTGGGAACGAAAAGCATCCGGGCCATAGGGGCGGCTGCTGTAAGGAGTACGCTGTAAAAGTATAGGGTATTCTCGTGAGGTATCTTTAGGACTGTAAATAGTGGTGTGTAGCCTAATACCATCTCTCATGGTAATAGAAACTTCTTTTTTAGTATAATGGTCTTGAACATTATAATCTGCCTGAGCATATACGAAAACCACACAAAAAAAAGAAAAGAGTGTAAAGATCTTTCTCATAATTAAAATTTGAATTAGTGCTCTAAATATAGTGTTTACCTGTGGATAGGCCGTTAGTTTTAAAAATTACTTAACACTATTTTAAGAAAACTGATGCGCGAGCCATTTGAAAATTATCGAGTCCTGTTTCCAACCATTTAACATATGTTTGTTTATCGGTATATTGTTCAGGAGTATTTAGAAGTCGAAGCTCCGGACTTAATAAGACATAATACGGCTGTGAAGCGGTTTGAAAGTTCAACGCCTGAAAAGTAGCCCATTTATCACCAATAGTCTCTATGGTTTTTATTCTGCCGTTGGGCAATTTAAAATTAAATTGTTTTTCTTCTTCAAGTGGTTTCCGGTCATCTACATACAATGAAATAAGCACAAACTTTTCTTTGAGAAGGTTATAGACCTTAGGGTCGCTCCATACGTTCTCTTCCATTTTTCTACAGTTTACACAGGCCCAGCCTGTGAAATCTAATATTATGGGTTTATTTTGAACACGAGCTGCTTCGAGGCCTTTTTCAAAATCTTTGTAACAATCCAATCCTAAAGGGCAGTCACTTTCCTGTTCAAAAACACTATAAAATTCTGGAGGAGGAAAACCACTGAGTAAACGTAGAGAGCTTACTTTGGTAAGGCCGGCAACCAGATACACTACAAAGACCACGGTTACCAGGGCCATGATCACTCGTCCTTTGCTGAGTTTACTTTTAGGACCGTCGTGCGGGAACCGGATCTTACCAAACAGATACAGGGCCATAAAGATGAATATGACTACCCAGAGGCCTATAAACACCTCATGTTTCAGCAATCCCCAGTGCGAAACCAGATCGGCATTGGAGAGAAATTTAAACGCAAGGGCCAGTTCCAGAAAACCTAATACTACTTTTACTGTATTAAGCCATCCTCCTGATTTTGGAAGGTTATTGAGCCAGTTTGGGAACAATGCAAACAGGGCGAACGGAAGTGCCAGTGCTAAACCAAAACCGGTCATACCCATTGAAAGGTTGGCAGCAACATCACCCTGAGAGAGTGCCGTGCTCCCTAACAACCCTCCTAAAATGGGCCCTGTGCATGAGAACGAAACAATAGCCAGTGTTATTGCCATAAAAAAGATACCTAAAAAACCTCCCACATTGGAAGCCGAATCCATTTTATTTCCCCATGACGTTGGCAAGGTAAGCTCGTAATACCCAAAAAAGGAAAAGGCAAAAAACACAAAAATGACAAAGAAAAAAATGTTCATCCACACATTGGTGGAAATATTATTCAGTATTTCGGGTTGAATACTATCCAGAAAATGAAACGGAAGACTTAAGAGAAAATAGATTAATACAATAAAAGAACCATATAAAGCAGCGTTGCGTATTCCTTTGGTACGGTTGGCATTTTGTTTGGTAAAGAATGATACGGTAAGAGGTATCATGGGAAAAACACAGGGCGTTAATAAAGCCAGGAGCCCTCCTAAAAACCCAAGGGCAAAGATCCCGAGCATCCCACCGCTGTTAGTGGTGTTTACCTGGGTGCTCGATAATAACTCTGTATTTTGAAGGGGGAGCTTGAGACCCGCTGCCAATTGCTCGCTTTTTTCATCTACGGTTTTGTCAGAAATCGCAACTGCATCCCCTTCTAAATTAAAGGCAAAATCGTAATCATTAAAAATACATAGCTCATCATCACAGGCCTGATATTCAACAAATGCCTTTATCACATTTACTGAAGGGTCCAGCAGTTTTATGCGTTGGGTAAAGGTGGCCTGTATATCAAAAAAAGAAAGTTCAATTTCAAAAACATTGTCATATTTGGTAATGGGTGTACTTTCTACCACCCCTCCTATCAGCTCTAATTTGCCATCACTGGTATCAAAAGTAAACTGAGTGGGAATGGGGCCCATATCTGGCGGCTCTTGTATGGAGTACAAGTGCCATCCTTCTTTTATTGATGCGGTAATAATGACATCATATTCTTTTTCAGATATTTTCTTAACTGAGGTACTCCAGGATACCGGATCTTGCTGAGACCATGCAACTATGCTAAAAAACGTAAAAAGGAACCCTATGATTTTTTTCATTTTTGCAATTGTATTTTGAGTATTTCCCTGGTTTCTTCAGTAATCCGAAATCGGTTATCTGCTCTTCTGCCAATTACCCACACAATGTCTTCTCCTGAACATAATAACCATTGTTTTTCCTTTGCAGGAAGGCTTAATTTTTCGTCTTTAAAAAACTTGCTAAGTTTCTTTTTTCCAGACATCCCGAAAGGGTAAAAATAGTCAGCTATTTGCCATTTCCTTACTACAAGCGGAAAATTTAACTTTTCTTTATCAACATAAATAATATCCCTGCTTTCGTTCTGAAGTTCTTTTACCGGCTTTAAAGTTATATTGATAGGTGCTGAAATGACCTTATCATTTTCCTGTATTAAATACTCTTGTTTATACTCATGGATCTCCAGGGCTTCTATCAATACAAAATCACGGTCTTTAACCATACGGTGTGTAGCAGAGAACACTTGTTTACCGCTTTGCGCATCAAGAAGATGGAAGACGTCTTTCCACTGTGTAAAGCCAAAGTCTTTAAAAAGTTCATATAAAAATGCTTCTCTGGGTTTTAATTTTCTGAGAGATGCCACCGGTACTTTGATCATACCTTCTTCTTTATGAAAAAGTACTGATCTGAACTCACTGATGTATAATTTAAGTATATCGGCACTCCCTCTTAAATAGCTTTGCGTTGTTTTGAAGTTTTCCAGAAATGAGGGTGCCAGCTCTTTAAGTCTGGGAACTACTTCATGCCGGATTTGGTTCCTTAAATATTTGGTTTCTTTATTACTGCCATCTTCCCTCCATGCTAATTTATGCTTTTGGGCATACGCCTCTATCTCTTTTTTGGAAAACGGCAACAAAGGACGCCGTATGCTCTCATTTCGGGCGGGTATGCCTGCCAGGCCCTCAAGCCCGGTACCGCGTGAAAGATTAATAAGAAACGTTTCCAGGTTATCATCGAGATGGTGCGCGGTAAGGAGTAAGTCATAGCCCTGTTCTGTCAACAGCTCTTGAAACCAATGGTAGCGAAGTTCGCGAGCAGCCATCTGAACTGACATTGACGCATGTACTGCTGCTTTGGTATCAAAACGTTTTACATGCAACGGTACCTGTAGGATCTCTCCCAACCTGCGAACAAAAGCTTCGTCATCATTGCTTTCCGATCCTCTTAATCGAAAGTTACAATGCGCTATGGAAAAACTGAGATCTGCCTGTTTACACAAATGTGCAAGTACCACACTATCTAACCCTCCGCTTACCGCTAACAGTAGTTTTGAAGTGATGATCTCCGGAAAGTGCTGTTCTATATGATCTATGAAATGTTGTTGCATTGGGTAAGTATCCAGTTTAGTACAGTATCAAGAACGTTTTCTTTCTCCAAATCATTATGCAGTTCATGAAATCCGTTTTCGAAAAGTGCCATTGTAACCTTTGGCGATGCCGATGCGAATGCTTTAGTGGCTTTGTGATCTATGATCCGGTCTTGGGTACCGTGAATTGCCAGTACGGGTACTTCCAGTAAATGAGCATTATGTAATGCCCATTCTCCTGCCTCCATAACCGGAAACGAAAAATTAGGGCTCACTCTGTTATGAACCAGTGGATCGTTTATATATTTATTTATTTCTTTGGGATCTCTGGACAACGCATTGGTATCCAGATCTAATGGCATGGTGATACCCGGTAATATATTTTTTAGTATTTTTCCTATAGAAATTTTCCAGGAAGGCGGTTGAAAGGCCAGTCTGAAAAACGGACTGGATAGTATGGCTCCTTTTACCGGAGGTGTTCTTTTTAAAAGGTAGTTAGCTACCACATTACCTCCCATACTATGACCATATAAAAATACGGGTAACTCAGGATAGACATCCCTCGCTTTTTGGAAAACGGTATCCACACTTTGTATTAGAGCATCATAATGAGGGCAGTGTCCTCGTTTTCCTTCGGTTTTTCCATGCCCAAAATGGTCAAATGCTATAACAGATGTGTCTGCGCTTAACAGCCTGGGAACTACATAAGAGGCATATCTGCCGGAATGTTCTCCCATTCCGTGAACCAGGATCACTACTCTTTTAGGTGTATTCCCAAACCAGTGAATACCATGAAAGCAGGTATTTTCAAGAATAAAAGTAAAAGCCTCCTGTTGCATATCACAAAGATACTATAGAATTTCCATGAAAAATATTCCTTGAAAATACATTGTTTTTTCTTTAACAAAGTTGTAACAGCTATGATTCCAGTACTTCTTTCATAGCCCGGGCTTTTACCAAACACTCTTCATATTCCTTTTCAGGAAGGGAAAGCGCGGTAATAGCACTCCCTACCGAAAAAGATACATATTGCTTTTCATGGTTGTAAAGAATACTTCGTATAACTACGTTAAAATCAAAATTGTTATCGGGTGTAAAATATCCCACCGCACCACTATACAGGCTTCTTTTGGTTACTTCTAACTCTTCAATAAGCTTCATTGCCGATATTTTGGGGGCTCCGGTCATGCTGCCCATAGGAAATGTGGTTTTTAACAGTTTTGATAAGGGTAAAGACTGGTTTACACGAGAAGTTACGGTAGATATCATTTGATGTACCTGTTTAAAGGTATATACCTTACAAAGTTCTTCTACCTTAACGCTCCCTTTACCGGCTGTTCGGGAAAGGTCATTGCGAACCAGATCAGTGATCATTATATTTTCTGATCGTTCTTTAGGGTCTTGTGCAAGCGTATCTTTAAGAAGTTTATCTTCAGTAGGGTCTGCAGAGCGGGCTGCCGTACCTTTTATAGGTTGTGAAACTACCCTGTTCCCTTCTTTTTTTAGATACCGCTCCGGTGATGCCGAGAGCAAATACAAATGTCCCAGTTTTAGGTACGTGGCAAACGGCGGGGTCGATATACTATTAAGATGTAAAAAGGTTTCCAAAGCATCTATCGTTGTATCTTCGGAATAAAATTCCTGACAAAAATTGGCTTCGTAAATATCTCCTCTGTAAATATGCTTTAGAAGCTCCCGAACCTTTTGCAGGTATTGATCTTTATGAAGTCGTCGTTTTATTATAACTCCGTTGTTTTTACGGGCACTCTCTTTTATTGTCGGGATATTTTGTATTTCCTCAAGATCTGAATCCATTTCATCTTCCACCATTCGCAAATACTGTAACTCCAGTTCTTTACCACGAAGTATAAACAGTTTCCTGGGCTGAAAGAAATACAGGTCTGGAAAATCAAGGCCGTCATAATTGGCAGAAGAAAGGGGTTCGGTATCGTTTTTAAGGTCATATGACAGGTATCCGAACAGCCAGTCTTTTGTGGTTTGCTGATATTCACTTAATTTATTAAATGCATTTTCACTATCGGTTTTTATAGCCGTAAATGCATCTACTGCCAATACGGCATCAAAGCTGCTGTACTGCTCTGTATAATCATTTGAATCCAGCCACAATACTTCCTCATGTTTCCGGGCCCAGTACAATAACCGGTGTTTTAACCCTTCTGTATCAAAAACAGGGAATCGTCTCGAAATACGCAAATTCAGGATGAAATTTTTGAAACAAATAAAGCAAGGGCCTCATTAAAAAGCTGTTCGTATTCTTCATTCACAATACGACTCTCTTCTGATGAAAAATTATGATTAAAAGAAGGTAATGAAAAAGTGCTCACTACTTCTCCTCCTGCATTCTCTAGTAAATGAGCAGCTATATCTCTGGATTTCTCAGCACCGCCCTTTCCGGGAGAAGTACTCATAAGAAATATTTTCTTGCCTTCCAGAAAATATCGGTCAAACCGCGACAACCAGTCGATAAGGTTCTTAAAATACGCCGAAGGGGTGTGATTATGCTCATTAACCGATATGATAAACGCTTTGGCTTTCTTAAAATCTCCATGCAATTCTACCAGTGAATTGGAAAACCCTTTTTGTTTTTCCAGATCCTGACTGTACAAAGGGAAAGGATAGTTTATCATGTTAAGGATTTGTATCTCTGCTTCATGTATCTGTTGACTTGCGTACTTAACCAAACGGAAGTTAATGGAAGTGGAGGAGTTGCTTCCCGCAAACGCTACAATGTTATCCATAGATCTTTACTGATTTTCTCTGTTAAATTAAGGTGAATAAAATCTTTTTTCAAAGATAACCCGTATGTATTTAAGATCAACTATGTAAAATATCACAAATTTATCTACTTTTGCAGCAGTTTAAAAATCAGCCACATATACCCATAAAAACAACATAAACTTGTGAAACCAAATCAGGAAAGATTGTATTTTATAGATGTCATGAGAGCCTGGGCTATTCTCATGATGCTTCAGGGTCATTTTGTAGATGGCCTGCTGGATCCGGTTTTTCGTGATGATAGTAATATGTTGTACTCCACCTGGAAGTTTTTCCGCGGAATTACGGCTCCTGTATTTTTTACGGTTTCCGGCTTTATTTTTACATACTTATTAATACGCGAGGAAAAAAACATCTCGCTTTCCATAAATCCCAGAATACGAAAGGGGTTTAAAAGAGGGCTCATGCTAATAGGAATTGGCTATTTATTACGATTAAATCTTTTTGGGCTTTTTAGCGGAGTGCTTTACGACAGCTTTTTTATGATAGATGTGCTTCAATGTATTGGACTTTCTATCATTTTCCTGACCGGTATCTATATGTATAGCCGTCAAAAAAGACCTAACCTGCTCCCCACCCTGCTGGCTGTTTCGGCTTTGGGTATTTTTTTATTCGAGCCTGCCTATAAAAGCCTGACATTTTCTTTTTTACCCGATATGATCGCCAATTACTTCACCAAAGTAAATGGCTCTGTTTTTACTATTTTTCCCTGGTTTGGCTATGCTGCTATTGGCGGGTTCATGGCAGTGATCTTTAGAAGAAGCCTTACCACCAGGCATCTATACACCAAAGCCATTATAGGGTGTTCTGCTGCCGGGATTATGCTTACCTTCTTTTCCTCTCTATTTTTCTTATATCTGTTTAAAATTACCCAGTTACAACTTTTTGCAGATATTTTCAATAATAATTACCTGTTCATACGGTTAGGTAACGTACTTATTGTTTTTGCCGTTTTTATGATCCTTCGGAATCTGATAACTTCCAAACTTACGTTAGATATTGGCAAAAGCACTCTCTATATTTACGTAATCCATTTTGTTGTTTTATACGGCAGCTTTACCGGCCTGGGGCTTTATAAATTCTTTCACCATTCTGTAAACCCCTGGGTTACCGTTATTGGCGCCTTATTGTTTATGATAGTAGTTACCTATTTATCCTTACAATACGGCCGTAATAAAGTCTTTATTCTTTCTCAGATATCTACCTGGTCAAAACAAGCCGGTATCTCTACCGTAAACTCCATGAGAGGGCTTCCTGTTCTGTTCCTGCGTTTAAAGGAGAGAATACAAAACCGCTAAATACCTTTAAAACAAAATACCGGTTTACAATTGTTATTACTATTAATGCGTACTTTCGTTATTAAGAAAGATTGATTTTTGAAATGAGTAAAAAGAAAGTAAGTATAGGCAGAGCATTCCGCACTATTATCTGGCCCAGACGTAAAATTGTTCTTTTCGGACTTTTTCTTATAGTTATTAGCAGGCTAGCCAGTCTGGTACTGCCGGTATCTTCTAAATACCTTATTGATGAGGTTATTGTAAATAAAGATTTTGAAATGCTGAAATGGCTTATGATCGCCGTTGCGACTGCGATTGCCCTACAGGCTATCACTTCATTTTTACTTACCCGTATCCTGAGCGTAGAAGCACAAAGGTTTATTGCTGTTTTAAGAGCTCAGGTACAAAAAAAAGTTCTCTCCCTTCCTATCAGTTTTTTTGACAACACCAAGGCAGGAGAACTGGTGTCACGCATTATGACCGATGTGGAAGGCATACGAAACCTTATTGGTACCGGCCTGGTGCAACTGGTTGGGGGTACCATAACCGCCATCATATCACTCGTTTTGCTTTTAAGGATCAGTCCCTCCATGACGGCCTTTGTCCTTATTCCTGTAATTATTTTTGCAATAGTAGCTTTAAAAGCTTTTCAATATATACGTCCTATTTTCAGGACCCGGGGAGTCATCAATGCCGAAGTAACCGGCCGGCTTACAGAAAGCCTCAATGGGGTTAGGGTTATAAAAGGGTTTAATGCTGAGAAGCAGGAAGGGGTTACTTTTGAAGCAGGTGTGGAAAAGCTTTTTCTCAACATAAAAAAAAGTCTCACCGCTACCGCTTTTATAACCAGTTCTTCCACCTTTTTATTGGGCCTGGCTTCTGTTGGTATTATGGGAATTGGCGGGTATTATATTATTCATGATAAACTGACTATAGGCGAGTTCCTGGAGTTTACGCTGCTTCTGGGATATATGATCGCTCCTATTGTACAAATGAGCAATATAGGAAGCCAGATGACCGAGGCACTGGCCGGTCTGGACCGTACCGAAGAATTAATGAACCTGGACCCGGAAGAAGATCCCGAACAAAGAAATAATGTCCTGGGGGCATTACAAGGTCATCTTATTTTTGAAAATGTATCTTTTGCGTATGAAGACGGTAAACCGGTTCTTCACGATATAAGCTTTAAGGCTCCTAATGGCAGCATTACTGCTTTAGTAGGGTCATCCGGTTCAGGGAAATCTACGATCGCCGGTCTGGCCGCTTCTTTTTTACAGCCTCTGTCCGGAAGGGTATTGGTAGATGGAAAAGACCTCAGCCATGTGAAACTGGAAAGTTATCGCAAACACCTGGGGGTAGTGTTGCAGGATGAGTTTCTCTTTGAAGGCTCCATACGTGAAAATATACTCTTTCCCCGGCCTCAGGCTACAGAAGAAGAACTTGAACAAGCCGTAAATGCGGCCTACGTGCACGAGTTTACCAATCGTTTTGAAAATGGCCTGGATACGCTCATAGGAGAACGTGGGGTGAAGCTGTCTGGCGGACAACGGCAACGAATTGCCATAGCAAGGGCCCTGCTGGCCAACCCCCGAATTATTATTCTTGATGAAGCCACTTCCAATCTTGATACGGAAAGTGAGACCCTTATACAAAAAAGTCTTTCACAATTAATGAAAGGACGAACTACTCTGGTAATTGCCCACCGTTTAAGCACCATACGAAAAGCAGATCAAATTCTGGTAATAGAAAGAGGGAAGATAGCTGAGCGGGGAACCCATGAAACCCTAATGGCATTGCAAGGGCGTTATCATGATCTCTATACGTATCAGGCCCGTATTTAAAAACGGATCCCGGTTTTTAACCGGGATCTTGATTCTTTAGGTATTTAAAAAACTAGATGTGTAGTGCCCTGTTTTCAGTAGCAGCCAGTGCCGCTTCTTTTACTGCTTCGGCATAGGTAGGATGCGCATGGCTCATTCGGGCAATATCTTCGGCAGATGCCCTGAATTCCATAGCGGTAACTCCTTCGGCAATAAGGTCTGCCACTCTTGCTCCTATCATATGTACCCCTAAAACTTCATCAGTTTCAGCATCGGCAAGTATTTTTACAAATCCGTCTGTATCCATACTCGCTCTTGATCTTCCAAGTGCCCTCATGGGGAACTGACCTGTTTTATATTGAACACCCGCTTCTTTTAATTCTTCTTCTGTTTTTCCAACAGCAGCTACTTCCGGCCAGGTATATACCACTCCCGGAATAAGATTATAATCAATATGTGGTTTTTGTCCCGCAAGTATCTCAGCTACCATTACACCTTCTTCTTCTGCTTTATGGGCCAGCATGGCCCCCCGTACCACATCGCCAATAGCATAAATATTAGATGCTGTGGTTTGCAAGTGCTCATTAACTTCTACCTGACCACGTTCATTTATGGTAACTCCTGCCGCTTCAGCATTTAATCCGTCTGTATATGGTCTTCTTCCTACAGATACCAGACAATAATCGCCTTCAAAATTCACCTCTTCTCCTTTGGCATTATCTGCTTTTACTGTTATTGTATTTTTATTTCGATCTACTGACTTCACTTTATGGGAAGTAAAGAACTTCATGCCCTGCTTTTTTAGCACTTTGGTAAGCTCTTTGCTAAGAGAGTGATCCATACCCGGAATAATACGATCCATAAATTCTACCACAGAAACCTTTGCTCCCAGCCTGAGGTAAACCTGCCCCAGTTCAAGGCCAATGACACCTCCTCCTATAATAATAAGGTGTTCGGGTACTTCGGTAAGTTTTAATGCCTCTGTTGAGGTAATAACCCGTTCTTTATCCAGTGTTATGAATGGGAGATTGGAAGGCTTGGAACCCGTGGCAATGATGGTATTCTTCGCCTCGATCTTTTCCTGAGAACCATCGTTTTTAGTAATTTTGATATGTGTATTATCTTCAAAACTACCTATCCCTTCATAAACATCTATTTTGTTTTTATCCATTAAGAACTTTACCCCGTTACAGGTTTGGTCAACCACACTCTGTTTGCGCTTTATCATTTGTTCAAGATTGACCTTTACTTCACCGGGAATATCAATTCCATGCTCTTCAAAGTGCTTGACAGCATCTTCGTAGTGGTGAGAAGAATCGAGTAAGGCTTTGGATGGAATACACCCTACATTTAGGCATGTCCCGCCCAGAGTAGCATATTTTTCAATAATGGCTGTTTTCATCCCGAGTTGTGCACAGCGTATAGCAGCTACATACCCGCCAGGGCCAGAGCCTATAATGGCTACATCGTATTGGTTCATAGTATTATTTTCTGAATGGTTTTGATCTTTAAGAAGTCTTTACTAATACATTACAAAAGTACAAATGTATTAGGCGTTAAACAATAGTATTAGCGATACATTAAGATAAAGAGAGGTATTACAGTGATATAGCCGTGGAATTCTTTAACTCTCCTATCACAAAATTACTATGAGTACTGCCAATATAGTCGAGTGCCGTAAGTTTCGTGATGATAAACTCGCGATAGGCTTTCATGTTCTCAACATATACTTTTATAATGTAATCATAATCCCCGCTCACGTGATAACATTCTGAAACCTCACTGAACTTAAATATTTCAGATTCAAACCGGGTAACGTACTCTTTAGAATGTTTAACAAGTTTTATGTGGCAAAGAGCCATAAAAGACTTCTGTATTTTATGCTTATCAAGTAACGCTACATACCCTTTGATGACTCCTTCTCTTTCCAGTTTTTTAATACGCTCATATACAGCTGTCACTGATAGCCCCAGGCGATTGGAAATCTCTTTGTTGGTACGCTTGGCATCTTCCTGCAGCAGCATAAGTATTTGCCTATCCATAGTATCCAGCTTGTACGACTTCATAACACTTATATTTTCTTTAAAAGAACCGTATCACAAAAATAACAGAAAAAAAAACTACTATAGTAACAAAAAAAGGGTTGTTTTTCTAATACACTGTAATAGTATTGTTTTTTAAACTATGTATCTGGTACTTTGCAACAATTAAAAGAATGTACCTTATGAGCTTTCATCCCGCAAATAATATTCAGGATCTTCAGTACTTTGGAGAGTTTGGAGGAGTAAACCCCTCTGTTTCAGATTCATCAACCTATACGTTTCTCTCTGCAAAAACCATGTTTGATACGTTTGAAGGAAATACCGAAGGGTGTTATCTGTATTCACGTCACTCTTCACCTTCCAACTTATATTTAGGCGAGGCGCTCGCTGCTCTGGAGGGTACTGAAACAGCTACAGTTACCGCTTCGGGTATGGGAGCCATTACGGCAGTTATTCTTCAGTATTGTGATGCCGGTTCTCATATCGTTTCAAGCCGTACTATTTATGGGGGCACCTATGCTTTTATGAAAAACTTTCTCCCAAAACTCAATATTGAAACTTCTTTTGTAGATATTACACAACCCGAACTGGTAGAAGCAGCAATAACCCCCGAAACTAAGATGCTGTATTGTGAAGCAGTTAGCAACCCATTGCTGGAAATAGCAGATATTCATGCATTATCTAAAATTGCCAAAAAATACAATATTCCTTTGGTCGTTGACAATACGTTCTCTCCTCTTTCCATTGCACCTTCAACTCTTGGAGCCGACGTAGTGATACACAGTCTTACCAAGTTCATTAATGGTAGCAGCGATTGCGTTGGCGGTGTGATATGCGGTACCAAAGACCTTATTATAGCACTTAAAGATGTTAATGACGGAGCCTGCATGCTACTGGGAAGCACTATGGACAGCTTTCGTGCAGCTTCTATACTCAAAAACCTGAGAACATTGCATATACGTGTAAAAAAGCATAGCGAAAATGCAATGTTCCTGGCGCAAAAATTTGAAAAAGACGGACTCAAAGTATCCTATCCCGGGCTGGTATCTCACCCCGGACACAAAACCATAAAACGTTTAATGAACCATGATTACGGGTATGGCGGCATGTTATCGGTAAATGTAGGTTCTCTGGAAAAAGCCAATGAACTCATGGAGCTAATGCAAAACCGAAATCTGGGATATCTTGCAGTAAGTCTGGGCTTTTATAAAACCCTGTTTAGCGCTCCGGGCACGTCCACTTCTTCTGAAATACCTTTAGAAGAGCAAAAAGAAATGGGATTAAGCGATGGACTAATACGCTTTTCAATAGGGCTGGATCACGATATTGAACGTACATACCAACTTATGAGAGTATGTATGCAGGAACTCCAGATTTTATCCTGAACCTTTTAGCAAACCCTTACAGGAGAAGGTTTAAATGATTTGCAAAACGGATGTTAAAATCGTATTATTACAGCAGTAAAAGTGAAACGATTTTATGGAAAGTCAGCAAACACCACCCTCCCAAACTGAAAATCAATCTATTGTAAATAATAAAGAACTAACTATCTGGGAAGCACTTATTCCCGTTTTTGCACTTATTGCCATGCTGGCTTACAATGTATTTGTTTACGGCGACAGTGCTTTAGACGGTAGTAACCAGTTTATTCTCCTTATGGGAGCCGCAGTAGCCGCCATAGTAGGCTTTTTTAATAAAGTATCATATAACCAGATGCTGGAAGAAGTATCTTCCAATATCAAATCTACCGTAGGGGCCATTCTCATTTTACTCATGGTTGGCGCCCTGGCCGGTACGTGGTTGGTAAGCGGTATTATCCCCGCCATGATCTACTACGGTCTTCAAATATTAAATCCTTCTGTTTTTCTGGCTGCAAGTGTTATAATTTGTGCGATTATTTCCATAGCCACCGGAAGTAGCTGGACGACCTCTGCCACTGTGGGAATAGCACTTATTGGTATAGGGGGGGCGCTGGATATTGCTCCCGGAATGACGGCAGGAGCCGTACTGTCCGGTGCTTATTTTGGAGATAAAATGTCTCCTTTAAGTGATACTACCAACCTCGCTCCTGCTATGGCCGGCGGCGAATTGTTTTCGCATATCCGGTACATGGCATTAACCACCATTCCTACCATTCTTATAGCACTCATTGTTTTTATTATAATTGGTTTTTCAATGGACACCTCAGGTATGGCCGATACCTCAGCTTTACTTCAGGACCTGAAAGCCAGCTTTACTATTTCTCCCTGGCTGTTTTTAGTACCCATAGCAGTAATTGTACTTATTGTAAAAAAAACACCTCCATTAGCGGCTCTTTTTGCAGGAGTTTTACTTGCAGCTCTTTTTGCCGTGATCTTTCAACCGGATATTCTGGTCCTTATAAGTGGTATGGATCAATTTAGCTTTGTTGCCGCTTATAAAGGTGTTATGAATGCCATTACAGTAAAAACCATGATCCCTACTGAAAATGAAACCCTTCAGGGACTTTTTGAAGCAAAAGGAATGGCAGGTATGCTTGGAACCATCTGGCTTATTGTATGCGCTATGGTATTTGGAGGCGTTATGGATGCCATTGGGGCTTTATCCAAAATAAGTAAAGCCCTCCTTAAAATGGCAACCAGTACTTTCAAACTCTTCGCCAGTACAGTTGCCAGTTGTCTCGCTCTTAACATTACGGCTTCAGATCAGTATCTGGCACTGGTAATTCCTGGTAAAATGTTTTCAAAGGCCTATAAAGATCGTGGATTGGCTCCTGAAAACCTAAGTCGTACTTTAGAAGATTCCGGTACGGTAACTTCTGTACTTGTTCCCTGGAACACCTGTGGTGCCTACCAGTCAGGAGTATTAAATGTAGGGGTAGGTGAGTATTTCCTGTTTGCTATTTTTAACTGGTTGAGTCCCTTTATGACTCTTATTTTTGCTGCTTTCAATATCAAGATCAAACAACTCACCAAAAAGTTATAAAAAAAGCACCCTATACATTACGATTCCTCTAAACTTTTATACTATTTTTTAGAGCATTCACAGGAAAAACACATTTTTCCTGAACTCATTTATAACCCCTATCGATGCATAGAATTTTCAAATATAAATAGATTATGAAAGTACTGTAAGACCTCGTAATTTTGCAATATAATTTCTATATCAATTATCAATCTAAATCATAAGAACAATGTCATTTGTCGGAAAAAAATTCCCTAATCTGAGTGTAAACGCCATGGATGAAATGGGCGATACTTTTAAATTAAATATTTTAGAAGAAGCGGTAAGCAAAGGAAAAAAGATACTTCTTTTCTGGTATCCAAAAGACTTCACCTTTGTGTGCCCTACAGAATTACATGCATTTCAGGAAGCTCTTCCTGAGTTTGAAAAAAGAAATACTCTGGTTATTGGTGCCTCCTGCGACACGGCAGAAGTACACTTTGCATGGCTTAACACAAGTAAAAATAACGGTGGTATAGAGGGAGTTTCATATCCTATTTTAGCAGATAGCAATCGAAATTTGGCCAATATTCTTGGTATTCTGGATGTACAATCTGAAAATTACAACGAAGAAACTGATACTGTTCTTTATGAAGGTGACATGGTTACCTATCGTGCTACTTACCTCATAGATGAGCAGGGTATCGTTTTTCACGAAGGTATTAATCACATGCCTGTAGGGCGAAACGTAAATGAATACCTGAGAATTATTGATGCATACAGCCACGTACAAAAACACGGTGAAGTATGTCCGGCTAATTGGGAAGAAGGTAAGGAAGCCATGAAAGCTACCCGAGACGGAGTATCTGAGTATCTGGCACACGCATAATTAATAATTATTATTTGATATGGTTAAAGAACTTGAACAGGACAATTTAAACGAAATATTGTCTGCCAATAAAAAAGTAGTGGTACAATATTCGGCCGGATGGTGCGGTAACTGCCGTATCATGAAACCTAAGTTTAAAAAACTGGCTTCAGAACATGAGGACGCTATTTTTATGATTGTAGATGCTGAAAAATATCCTGAATCCAGAAAGTTTGCTAAAGTAGATAACCTTCCTACTTTTGCCGCTTTTAACAATGGTGATTTTGTAAAGCAGGTACAAACTAATAAAATGGATGTACTATCCGCCTTTATCGATGAAGTTACCCATAATTAAACAGCTTACTTCTTTTATTGAAGAGAATGATGAAGATTTTGTAGTAGAAACTATTCAAACACTCGAATCATTATCAGAAGTACCTTCTTTAAAAGATGAAGAATTAGATGTTATAGGGGAGCTCATATCCAATTTATACGGCTCGCTGGAGGTTCATAAAATGATCCGTGCAGGAAAAGACAAAAAAGAGGCACTAAACCTTTTTATGTCAAGGGTTATGGGTTCTATTGATTCCTGATTCAAAAATACCGTCTTATTAAGAAATGAAATACATCCTCTACTTGTACGGTAGAGGATTTTCTTTTAGTAACTTTGAAAACAAAACAAAAAAATTTACTATGGCAACAATTACATTAAAAGGGAATGAAATACATACCAATGGTAACCTTCCCGCAAAAGGAAATAAGGCTCCTGATTTTTCAATGATAAAAACAGACCTTTCTGAAATGCATTTGGGAGAATTGCAGGGTTCTAAAGTGGTTTTGAATATTTTTCCCAGTATAGATACGCCCACCTGTGCAAGCTCAGTACGTGAATTTAACAGAGAAGCGGCAGAACTGGAAAACACAAAAGTACTTTGCATTTCAAGAGACCTTCCCTTTGCTCAATCCCGATTTTGTGGAGCAGAAGGTATTGAGAATGTTATCAACCTGTCTGATTTCAGAACGGGTGATTTTGGAAAGAGTTACGGGCTGGAGATCACAGACGGTCCTCTCAAAGGCCTCCATTCCAGAGCAGTAGTAGTACTGGATACCCAGGGGAACGTAGTATATACCGAGCAGGTTAGTGAAATTGCAGATGAGCCCAATTATAAAGCCGCACTCGAGGCACTTCAAGATGCTTGATTTTATTATTAAAAGAATTAAAAGTGTGAGGTATGCCTTTAAAGGGGCTTTGCTCCTTATAGCTACCGAAGCCAGTATTAAAGTACAAATATTTATAGCGGTCTGTGTAACCGTGGCCGGTTTTTATTTCGATATTTCAAGAACCGAATGGATGATCCAGATCATAACCATAGCATTGGTAATGGGGGTTGAAGGCGTAAATACCGGTATTGAAAAACTGGCTGATTTTATTCATCCTGACTTTAATGATAAGATTGGTTCTATTAAAGATATTGCTGCAGGAGCTGTTTTCATAACAGCTTTTGCAGCCGTTATTGTGGGATGCCTTATTTATGTACCTAAACTTTTTTAAAAATATAAATAAACCGGAAACGTTAGTAATTTGTATTTTTGTTGCAAACCTAACGCTTGCTGATGGCCAAAAAAAAGAAAGATAAAACTAAGGCTTCTACTAAATTTAAACTACCAACCTTCTCATTCCCAAAACAATACCAGATTGTTCTGGGAAGTTTGCTAATACTGTTCAGTATTGCTCTTTTTATTGCCTTTATCTCGTATTTCTTCACCTGGCAGACCGATCAAAGTAGCCTGGCAGAACTGAGCAACCGAAAAATTGAAGCGCAAAACCTGCTTCGAAAATTTGGAGCCCTTATGAGTGATTTCTTTATTTACAAAGGCTTTGGGATCGCTGCATTTATACTTACCTTTTTATTATTCATAACCGGGCTTTATTTCTTTTTCAGCATGAATAGGGTAAAGCTATTAAATAGATGGTTCTGGGGACTTCTGGTAATGACATGGCTGTCGGTACTTTTAGGTTTTGTAGGTAAAAAAGAACCTTTACTGGGTGGTACGGTAGGTTTTGAGTTAAACGATTTACTTCAGGCATACATAGGTAAAATAGGGCTTGTTCTGCTACTTACTTTTATCCTTATTATCTATCTCTCCATACGTTTAAAACTTACTCCCGAGCATATTATGAGCTTTGTTTCCGCCAGAAGAGAGCAATTGAGAAAAGAATATGGCAAAAGTAAATCTGCAACAACTACGGCAGGTACAGTTTATGAACAACCCCCTAAAACAGCCGGAAATACAGAAAGTGATGAAACCAAAAATCAGGAGTCTGTATTTGAATTATCTTTAAAAAAACAAGAACCTACCATTTCCAGGTACTCTACTATTGATAACCTCTCTGATGTAGATATCGAAAATTCTTTTGAAGTAAAAGTTGCGGAGGAAGAACGTGTGGAGGAAAAACCAATTGTACATTCTCTTACTTCAGATGAACCGGAAACACCCGAAATTACCATAGAAGTAGAAAAAGTAAAAGAAGAAAAAGAAGTTACCGATCTAAAAGCAGAAATGCTGGTGCGTGACTTTGGGGAATTTGATCCTACGCTGGAACTAAGTAATTATAAGTTTCCCACACTGGAACTCCTTAAAAATTACGGAGCAGGTAGTATTACCATCAATCAGGAAGAACTGGAAGAAAACAAGAACCGCATAGTTGAGACCCTCAAAAACTACAAAATTGATATTTCGCAGATAAAAGCTACTATTGGCCCTACCGTTACGCTTTACGAAATTATACCGGCAGCAGGGGTACGAATATCCAAGATCAAAAATCTGGAAGATGATATCGCACTTTCACTCTCTGCTTTGGGTATAAGGATCATTGCACCTATTCCCGGTAAAGGTACCATAGGCATCGAAGTACCCAACAAAAATCCGTCTATAGTTTCTATGCGTTCAGTGATCGCATCTTCTCGGTTTCAAAAAGCCGAAATGGAACTACCACTGGCACTTGGAAAGACTATAAGTAATGAAACCTTTGTGGTAGATCTCGCCAAGATGCCACACCTATTAATGGCCGGAGCTACCGGGCAGGGTAAATCGGTAGGTCTTAATGCCATACTTACCTCATTACTTTACAAAAAACATCCTTCAGAGGTTAAATTCGTTCTAGTAGATCCCAAAAAGGTAGAACTTACTCTGTTTAATAAAATAGAACGTCATTTCCTGGCCAAATTACCTGACTCTGAAGAAGCTATTATTACTGATAATACAAAGGTGATCAATACTCTTAATTCCCTTTGTATTGAAATGGATAATCGCTATGAGCTACTTAAGAATGCTATGGTAAGGAACATAAAAGAGTACAATGCCAAATTCAGGGCCCGAAAGTTAAATCCGAATGACGGCCATAAATTTCTCCCTTACATTGTATTGGTTGTTGACGAATTTGCAGATCTCATCATGACCGCCGGAAAAGAAGTAGAAACCCCTATAGCACGACTGGCACAATTGGCGAGGGCCATAGGAATACACCTTATTATTGCTACACAAAGGCCTTCGGTAAACGTAATAACGGGGATCATAAAGGCAAACTTTCCAGCCCGGGTTGCTTTTCGGGTAACTTCAAAAATTGACTCCAGAACTATTCTGGACAGCCAGGGAGCAGACCAGCTTATAGGGCGTGGAGATATGTTATATACACAGGGAAATGACCTGGTACGGTTACAATGTGCTTTTGTAGATACCCCGGAAGTTGCACAAATTACCGAATATATAGGGGGGCAACGTGCCTATCCTCAGCCTCATTTATTACCCGAATACTCCGGTGAAGACTCTGGCACAAGTCTTGATGTAGATATTGCTGATAGAGACCCGCTTTTTGCCGATGCGGCCGAAGTGATCGTAAACGCACAACAGGGTTCAGCCTCTCTTTTGCAACGCAAGCTAAAACTGGGGTACAATCGTGCAGGAAGGCTTATTGATCAATTGGAAGCAGCAGGCATTGTTGGCCCTTTTGAAGGAAGCAAAGCCCGTTCAGTTCTTGTACCCGACATTTTGGCACTGGAAGAATTATTAAAAAATGAAAAAAACAATATGTAATTACTATGAAAAATAAGAAGATTACGTTTTTAATGATGATGGTATTTGCTGTTTTTGCCATAAACGCACAAAACAGCGCAAAAGCCAAAGCACTGCTGGATGAAGTTTATGAAAAAGTCACCGGATATGAAAATATAGTTATTGATTTTAAATATTCTCTTAACAACCCCTCAGAGAATGTAAAACAAGATACCCGCGGTAACGTTACTCTTAAAGAAGATAAATATCTTCTTAATTACCTGGGGGCCACGGTTATGTTTGACGGCAAAAAGGTACACACTATAGTACCTGAAAACGAAGAGGTTACCATAGACGCCCAGGACACCGACAGTGAAGGCACCATTACTCCTTCAAAAATGCTCACTTTTTACAAAGAAGGTTATAAATATGAATGGGATATACTTCAAAACGTAAAAGGCAGAAAAATACAATATGTAAAACTCATTCCTATTGATACCAATGCAGAGTTAAAACATATACTTCTGGGGATAGATGCACAAACCAAACACATCTATAAACTTATTCAAACCGATACCAGCGGAACCCAGGTTACCATAACTGTTAATTCTTTTAAAACCAATCAGCCCATCTCAAAAACCTTATTTACTTTTGACGAGAATAAGTATATAGATGAAGGCTACTATATAACCAGAAATTAGGCAGTTGAAAATACTAGACAGGTATATTTTATCACGTTTCCTCTTCAATTTCACGAGCTCCTTCGTGATCCTGATGTTTATTTTCATTTTTCAGGCGATCTGGTTCTTTATTGAAGAGTTTGCCGGAAAGGGCCTCGATCTGGTTATTATTGCTAAATTCCTGTTTTACTACTCGCCCACACTGGTTAATAAAGTACTGCCTTTAACAGTTTTACTGGCATCGATCATGACCTTTGGCAGCCTTGCCGAAAATTATGAATTTGCGGCCATGAAAGCTTCCGGTATCTCTCTGCAACGGGCTATGAGAGGCCTTATTGTTTTCATGTTCTTTTTGGGAGTTGGCACCTTTTATTTTGCCAACCACGTAATCCCTAAAGCTGAGAACAAATCGTACAACTTACGAAAGAACATTGCTAAATTAAAGCCGGCACTGGCCATTAACGAAGGGATCTTCAATGATATTGGAGATGAGATCAATATCAAAGTAGATGAAAAGTATGGAGAGAATGATAACTTTCTAAAAAATGTGATCATACACAAAAAAAATAAATTTGAAGAGAACCGGGTAGTCATTAAAGCCAAACAGGGTGAACTTAAAAGCAGTGAAGATTCTGATGTACTACAACTGGTATTAAAAGACGGACATTATTACGAAGATATAAAAAGCAAATCGCCTTCTGCAGGACTCAAGTTACCCCATGCCAAGGCAAAATTTGAGTTCTATACTATTAATATGGATCTACGGGGACTCAACGATGTAGATCTTAGTGAAGAAAAGTCCAACAGGCTTTATAAAATGCTCAATGTAAATGAACTTACTTACTTTATAGATTCCATTGGGGATGACAACCGTAAGGTTACCAATAATTTTGGTGAAAATGTGTACCGCAGAAGTGGTATTCTGGCCTTCAGCAGTCAAAAAGAGACAAAAGAGGATATTGTTATTGAAAAAGGGGTTGTTGTGAACGATACGGCTACAGTAGCAAAAGACACACTTACACTTCCCACCAATCCGGAAGAAGTACTTGACCTGTTTAAAGAATGGCAACGTGAACAATTACTGGATGTGGCCATCAACAATACCACCAACCTCATTGCCACCGTACAGGGTCGAAAAAGTGATCACCTAAGAAGGGAAAAGCTCCTGAATCATCATATCATCTCGCTTCACGAAAAATATGCACTCGCTTTTACATGCGTGATCCTTTTCTTTATTGGCGCCCCCCTGGGAGCCATAGTGCGAAAAGGAGGTCTCGGGTTGCCTATGGTTTTGGCTATTGCACTGTTCCTAACCTATTACTTTCTGGATATCTTTGCTAAAAACTATGCAGAAGACGGGAGTATCTCTCCGGTTATAGGGTCCTGGCTTGCTACAGTGGTTATGTTGCCCCTGGGTATATCGCTTACCCGTAGAGCAACGGCAGACAAAGGTGTTTTCGATGCTTCGGGCTTTATGTCGGGAATTGGGAACTTTTTTAAAAATCCCTTCGGACTTAGAAAAAAAGCACATAAAAAATAGACGTATCTTTGCAAAAAACAGGCCATGGAAACCAGAGTAAAAACCACTTCCATTAAATTAAATACCATTGAAGAAGCCATAAATGACATTCGAAAAGGGAAAGTTATTATTGTAGTTGATGATGAGGATAGGGAGAACGAAGGAGATTTTGTAGCTGCTGCAGAAAAAGTTACCCCGGAAATGATTAATTTCATGGCTACCTATGGAAAAGGCCTTATTTGCACACCTCTCACCGAAAATAGATGTAAAGAACTTGAACTGGATATGATGGTAGGTAATAATACCGATGCCATGGAAACTGCATTTACCGTTTCCGTGGACCTCCGGGGAAAAGGCGTGACCACAGGCATATCGGCAGCAGACCGTTCTAAGACCGTACAGGCACTTATTGACGAAAACACCCGGCCTTTTGAGTTAGGCAGACCCGGACACATATTTCCGCTGGTTGCCAAAGAAGGAGGTGTTTTAAGACGAACAGGCCATACCGAAGCAGCTATAGACTTTGCAAGGCTCGCCGGGTTAAAACCTGCCGGTGTTATTGTTGAGATCATGAACGAAGACGGTACCATGGCACGTTTACCACAACTCTCCAAAGTAGCCAAAAAGTTTGATCTCAAACTGGTATCTATCGAAGATCTCGTTGCCTATCGTATGAAACACGACAGTCTCATACAGAAAAAAATGGATTTTCAGATCAAAACCCGTTTTGGAGATTTTAGAATACGTGCCTACGAGCAAACTACTAATCAGGTAGTACATATTGCACTTACCAAAGGAAGCTGGAAAAAAGAAGAGCATGTACTCACCCGGATTAACTCAACAGCAGTAAGTAATGATATTTTAAGTACCCTTACCCATAATACAGATCAGAAGCTACAGAATATGTTCAGACTTATCAATGAAGAAGGAAAAGGGGCCATTGTATTTATTAATCAGGAAAATAAAAATGCCAGCCTGCTTCACAGACTCGAAGAACTGAAAGAAATGCAGCATAGCGGAGAATTAAGAGCTCCAAAAATACCTATGGATTCTAAGGATTATGGAATAGGTGCCCAGATACTGCACGATCTGGATATTTTTAAAATACGCCTAGTTTCCAACAGCAAACAGACCAAAAGAGTAGGTATGATAGGATATGGTCTCGAAATTGTAGAATACGTTAATTATTAAACTACAGGCTAAATTTGCCTGTAGCCAATAAAGCTTTCTACACTTTCCAGTACGTCTTTTACATACTTTTTAAATTCAGGGTATGCATCAGGAGCAATAATCTCCTTGGAAGGATATCCTTCCAAAGATACTTTTAGTTCGTGATCTGATATCTGTTGATACGTAATCTTAAACCGATGTTCTCCAAAAGTGAGTTCTTTGTTTTCAGGGATTTCAGTGAATCTTTCACCCGATTTTAGGCGTACGGTATAGTTTACTTTGTAAATATCGGTATTTTCATATTTAGCATAATCAATACCAAAATTACGCTTATCAAGGCTTATAATGGCGTTGGTATAGGTCCTGGCCAGATCGGGCAGTTGAAAAAAGTATATCTGTCCCATTTTGTTCACTTTTTCATTAATGGTGATAAAGCTCTTAAAACTTACCTCTCCGGTTATCTTTTCATTTTTTAACACATGTAGGGAATCTAAACTAAAATCACCATGTATTCTTCCTGAAAGATCTTCTTTAAGCCTTTGTTTCATAACTTCCGGATTAGGTTCTTCCAGCCTGCTGCTGTAATATGAACTTATATGTCCCTGTGTGCTAATAGTCATTTCAAGATGCTGTATATCTTCTTTTACCACGAGATCGGCTTCTACTTCAAAAACGGCTTTTGTGCGTTGCGGGTCATTTATTTTAAACAGATCATAGGTTCCTCCGTCTTCAGAAAACGGGATCTCTAAGGCATTTGCCCCATGTAAGCTTGTGGGTAAAGATCTAAACGGTAAATGTTTATCTGTTAATTCCAGAAACTGATCACTACCATCCAGATCTACTTTTACGATACAATGGTTAAAGTCCTGACTGGGCAGTATAAGGGCGTTAGAACCGTGATCTGAGGTGAGCACGAGTACCAAACTGGCATCCAGGCCTGCTTTACGCGCCAGTGTCACAAATAAGGTAGAAAAATCTTTACAATCGCCCAACCCCGTGTTAATGGTCTTATAGGGTTTTTGGGGTACAAAACCACTTTGCCTGAAATCTACATAACTGTAATTCATATTATTTGCGATGTACGCATAAATACGCCTGGCCTTTTCTTCATCTGTGTACATAGAAGCACCATTTTCAAACAGCGTATCATACACATCCTGTACTACCTTATTGGGCCTTAGAGAAGAGCGTACCAGGTCTGAATACCACGTAGATATTTCACTCCATGAGTCCAGGGTACTGAGATGAAGGTATCGGGACTCATCTACCACACTGGGCAT
The DNA here is from genome assembly GCF_037646345.1 of Ascidiimonas aurantiaca. Taxonomy (NCBI): domain Bacteria; kingdom Pseudomonadati; phylum Bacteroidota; class Flavobacteriia; order Flavobacteriales; family Flavobacteriaceae; genus Ascidiimonas; species Ascidiimonas aurantiaca. The sequence continues at coordinate 40,747 of NZ_JBBEWR010000010.1, forward strand.
ATAATCTTCACTAGGGGCAAATCCGGGATTGTCACGAAGGCTCCACCGGTACAGAGTGTAATCGCCCATTTTCTCTTTTTCAAAATCCAGCGCACCGTTAACCACTTTATGGTTTAGCGTTATTTCGTTTGGCACTAATATTTTATAACTGGTTTCAAAAGAAGGCCCGAAATAATCAAACTGGTAATAATCTACATAATCCTTGTAAAACCTCCCGGATCCGGTTCCATAGGAGATATAATCAAAATGTACCACATCTCCTACTGCAAGACCATTAAAAACAAAACTGGACCGGTTACTCTCTGCCGGCACTACACTCCCATCAGGCTTTATGATCTCTGATTTATTAATGGTATAATTTCCCGAAAGTCCCAGATCGTATTCTTTAAAAGTGTCAATAGCACTTTCAGATGTAATTTCATAAGCAAGTGTGATATGCGTTTTAGAGCCTCCTTCGGGATACAGCACCACATTGTTATCATCTATAAGAAAATTATACCCGTAATTGTTATCCTTTAAAGTACCTCGCCTTTCTTTTACAAGCTCGTAGATATTTTTAGTGATTAGTGCGTCTAACGGATCCTTTTTTCCTTCTATGGCTCTTATTTTATCTCGTAAATCAGTATCACCGGGGTTATGCACCAGCGATTTTCTATACATTTCCAGGGCTTCCTTCTTAGCGCCTGTTCGCAATAAGGCATCTCCCTTTAACTTCATAAGAACAAATGAATACGGGAAATTATCAAGTCCCTTTTTCAATACAGGTAAAGATTCTTCAAAACGCTCGTATGTATGCAACTGATTTATAAAATCTTTTAAAATTTGGTTTTCTTCGCCGAAAAGCCTGGTTACTTGCTGATATGACTCAATTACTTTTTCCTTCTTTCCCAACTTGTCATAGTAATACAAAAGTCTTTTTAAGGCGGCATAATCCAGTCTTTTTTTATTGATATACTCCAGCAACTCAATGGTCTTTTCTTCTGCATTGAACAAATTGTTGTACAAAGGCGCATAAATATGTATCAGATTAAAATTACCCATGCGAACAGCTTCATCGATAATATCATCCAGATCACCCCTGCAAGCTTCCAGATCAGACGCTCTGGCATTTCGCATAAAATTGGAAGTGAGTTGAAAAAGTTTAAGATCGGTAGCTTGGGAAAACCGGGAAAGGAAATCGTTAAACTCTTCAATATCCATTTCAAATATACGGTCCCACTCCTTGAGTTTGGCAATTATGGGAATATAATAATCAGGATCATCCAGTTCCATATTTTCGTTCAATTCATTGAGCGAGGTCTGGTCGCCTTCAATACTGTAACAATAAATCAACTGTTTCCTAAGGAATGAACTTTTAGGATATACATCGAGCATTGGAGCAAGCAGTTCCATAGCTTTTTCGTAGCGTTGATTTCTCAGATAGGTTTTGATAAGGCAGTACTTGTAGAAAAGATCATCCGGAAACTGTTCCAGCTTCTCTTTAAAATACGCTTCAATAGGGTGTTCTATTAACTGAGGGGCTATTTGATCCCAGGTACTGGTTTGGTAGGTTTCTTCATAGGCACTTGCTGTAATGCCCTCAAGGGAATTCCCTTTTTCATCAGTAATACGTGCTATCAAATAAGGTACGGTATTTCCGGTAGCCAGTTTTACCAGTAAACGATTGGTTCCCCGAGGCAGATTTACTTTTATGTGATACGCATCCAGATCAGTGGTGAGTTCCTTTTCCTGTTGATGTATCAAAACCCCGTTAAGCCATACCTTAAAAGCTCCGCTAAATCCCATGCGCAATACTACTTCCCTGGCCTGCTCATTCCTGATAAACGTTTGTGCATAGTTAACACCTGCACCGTATTCCATATGATTTGAAAAAAACTGATACGCCTCTTTTTGATAAGCATAGGGTGTGTACCAGTTCACATATCCGTTACTATTGGCATTAAAGGGTTCTTTCGCTGCTGCATCGGTTTCCGGCGGATACACATGGTCGAGGCCACTGTTATTAAGGTTTTCAAATGTTCCGCAAAACTGCCAAGATTTTATAAAATTCATTTCATCCTGCAAGGATGTATAGGTGTCTGTGGCCCATTCATTTCTGTAAACTACGGAGTTTAAATACCGGAGACTCTCTTTTACCAGAGGAAGCGAAATATCCTTTTCAAACATGGTTTTTATGCCATACTCGATCTTTGCATTAAAACCGGAATCTAAATAATCATTAAAAACAAAAAAATTGTTCCACAAAGCATACAGAAAGTATTCATAATCGGGATAGGATGCCAGTTTTTCATAAAAGGGAGCTTCAGGGTTTTCAAAATTCAGGTGTCCGTTCTCCACTTTCAGTATCTCATGCATTAAAAGCGACCTAAGATCATTTACTTCATGGTTCTCCTCAAAAAGCCTTAGGGCTTCTTCACGATCGTTCTGCAAAAGTGCTTTCCAGACTTCTGCGTGTTGTATATTTTGAGAAAGTAAACTGTTAAGAGAGAATAACAGAAAGGCACAGAATAAAGTTAATCTCATTATTAAAATGTGGTTAGTGTAAGGAAATGGTTATTGTATAAATTAAGACATGAACTTAATCATTTTTTCTGATATCTCATCAAAAATAACCCACAGAAGGGGGTGTGTCGGGTATAAGTTAGCATTTTAAAAGGGACACTTTAGTTTTTTAATGCCTTAAGCACGCTATCCTTCAGGCCTGCTGCTCTTCGTGCTACTTCTTCCTCACTCCAGCTTAGTTTTATGAGTACTGATATGTTTCGTTCCATCCAATAGTCTGAAGGGCCAAAATTATTTGAAAAAGAATGAAAGAAGCGCTCTTTAAGTTCCCGGGGTAATGCTCCTAAGGCGGTAAGCTTTTGCAAATGTTCCCATTTACGAACATAATGCCAGTTATTAGAGAACCAGTAAAAACAACCGTCAACCTTGTTTGCCGCCAGAAATTTAACAGCCTGTCTGGCAGAGTGCGCGTCGGGCATAAAAAAATTGAGAAAGGCATAACTTTCTTCTCCGCCTTCGGGCACTTCTCTAAAAACCACGGCTTCTACAGACTGTAGTGCTGACTTCAGGATGTAATAGTTTTTTTTCTGTAGCTCAAGAAAAGAATCCAGTCTCTGTAACTGGGCAAGTCCCACAGCTGCATTTAACTCTGATATCCTGAAATTATACCCGAGAAAAGGATGTTGTTCTGCACCCCTGTCTGAACCTATATGATCATGACCGTGGTCTGAAAACATATGTGCTTTTTCATAAATTTCTTTATGATTGGTAATCAAAGCGCCGCCTTCCCCGCAGGTCACGGTCTTTACATAGTCGAACGAAAAACATCCTGCATCTCCATAAGAGCCTAAAGGTTTTCCCTGGTAAGTACCGCCTATTGCCTGGCAGGCATCTTCCAGTAAAAAGAGATCATGTTCTTTACACAAAGCCTGTAACTCATTGAGCCGGGCCATAGAACCACACATGTGTACTGGCATGACAACTTTTGTTCTTGGAGTAATGGCATTTTTCACTGCCTGGGGGTCCAGGGTAAGGGTCTTATCTATGTTGGTAATGACAGGAACTGCTCCCAGTGCTATAACTGCTTCAAAGCTGGCTACAAATGTGAAAGAGGGCACGATCACTTCATCACCGGCCCCTACTCCCATTGAAGCCAGGGCAACGGTAAGGGCAGCGGTGCCGCTACTTACCACATGTGCGTGATCTACCTGCATTTTATGCGCCAGTAACGTCTCCAGTTCTCTGGCTTTCCAGTGGTCATTGCGCATACTATCAAATCCGTAACGCATTAACACTCCGCTATCCAGTACATCGTTTACATGTTTGCGCTCAAGGTCGCCAAAAAGCTCAAATCCGGGCATTTATTAACTATTTAGAGATTAAAAATTTCTATAACTCAATTATGCTGTCTTCCAGTTGTTTCCTCACTTTCTTAAAACCGGCAAACATGTCATCATCGGCACGATACCCTACGGGCATTACCAGTACAGAACGTAACTGTTTCTCTTTCAGATTTAATACCTCGTCATATTTTTCGGGAATAAAACCTTCCATAGGGCAGGCATCTATTTCGATCAGAGGACATACGGTTAATAAATTTCCCATAGCGAGATAGGCCTGTTTGGATGCCCATGCGTGAATATCTTCCGCACTCATACCCGAAAAGCTTTTAATGAGATTCTGCCGAAAAGGGCTCAATACCTGGTCGGGTGTACCACGCTCTTCTTTAACTCTTTCAAAGTATCGGGATATATAGTTTTCATCTACCTGGGTTTCCACACAAAAAACGAATACATGTGACGCCTGTATCACTTGTTTCTGATTCCAGGAATGCGGTAAAAGTTTTTCTTTGGTAACCGCATCTGATACGATAAGTAACTTTACCGGTTGTAATCCGTAAGAGGTAGCCGTAAGGTTAAAGGCCTCTTTAAGTATAGCCAGTTTTTCTTCGGGTACTTTTTTGTCGGGGTTAAACTTTTTGGTTGCATAGCGCCATTGCAAGGTGTCCAGTACGTTCATATCACTATCTGTAAAAATAATAGATCACGGTCGTTCTCTCAGTACCGCGTACTCAAAATTCTTTTTAATCACTTTAAAAGGTACGGAACATTGCTCTTTTCAGCCGGGTCACAAGGCTGTTTATAAGTATGTACCTCCTGCCTTTTTTGGTCAGGTAAAAGTAGTATTTTTAAGTCTTTGTTAAAAGTTAATCCCATATAAATGGATAAAAGCCTAAAAAACCGTATTGAACAATCGGAAACCCGTATTTTCAAAGCCGTTTTTCCCAACACTACGAACCATTACGACACTCTTTTTGGTGGTACGGCCCTGCAACTTATGGATGAAGTATCTTTCATTTGTGCCACTCGTTTTAGCCGGAAAAAGGTAGTAACGGTCTCTACCGATAAAATAGACTTTGGAAAACCCATTCCCCAGGGTACCTTGGTTGAACTCATAGCACGCATAGTAAAAGTAGGAAATACGAGCTGTAAGGTACAGGTAGATATCTATATGGAAAAAATGTATCAAGAAAGCAGAGAAAAAGTGGTTTCGGGCACTTTTACTTTTGTAGCGATAGGGGATGATTTGCAACCGGTATCTATTACCGATTAAAAAAACCAGAGTTTTATAGCCATACCTATAACCATTATTACCAGAAAAAGCTTTACGGTAGTATCACTTTTGTTTACAGACCAACGGCTGCTCCACCAGGCACCTATGGCATTTCCGGCAGCCATATAAAGCCCGTAGGCCCAGTGAATATCTACATGTATAATAAAAAGGGTAAGGGCCCCTATGGTGAGAATAAGAATGATCACTGCTTTTATTACATTAGCCCTTACCAGAGCTATATGATTTACGGTTGAAAGTGTAAGTAAAATGAATATTCCGGTTCCTGCCTGTATGAAGCCGGCATAAATGCCTATAAAAAAGAACAGAATAAAGCTTGTCCAAAAATATTTTCCCTTGAGCCGCTCAGTAATAAGCCCCATACTATTTCGGGGCTTAAATGCCATAAAACCAACTACCACTACCATAAGTATGGCAAGTATTCTGTTAAACAGCTCACCTTTTATATCAATAGCGATATGCGCACCCAACAGGGCACCTCCTAAAGCCATAACGCTAAGGTACCACGCAAAAGGACGCACTTTTAACCCTTTACTGCGATATCCGGCCAGAGATGCTATACTCTGAATAAGAATAGGAATTCGGTTGGTACCATTAGCCACATCGGCCGGAAGCCCCAGAAAAATAAGTACCGGCAAGGTTACCAGAGAACCGCCGCCTGCTATCGTATTAATAAAACCGGTTCCGAAGCCTACAGCAAACAGTAATAAAAATTCCCATATAGGGTTCATACGGATAATTTGATGTCGAAAATACTATATTTTTATATGTTATGAGGTTTGTAATATCAAAAATTACCTCTTATCCTCCCTGCCTGGCACAAAAGGGTTTTCAGGTTTTAGTTTATATCATGAATACCTTATTATTTAAGATACACTTTGTTTTTCATATCAAAAACCTATCATTTTTTTTTCAGGAAACTAAAAAGCTTTCTATATTTGCACCCGCCAACGCAGAAAGAGTTCTTGTTTTTGGCATTTTATGGGAGGAATGGCAGAGTGGTCGAATGCGGCGGTCTTGAAAACCGTTGAGGGTCGCACCTCCGGGGGTTCGAATCCCTCTTCCTCCGCTTAGAGCAAAGCTCGATTTTCAGGGAAAATCGGGCTTTTCTTTTTAGGAGTGTCAAGAACTGAGTTCTTGTAAGCGGATAAAAAATAAAGACCAAAAATTGTTCTGGCAATTTTGAGCTTTATTGTCAGATGCGAAAAACAAGGGATATTGGAACAAAATCCCTCTTCCTCCGCTGAGAGACATCATCTCAAAACAAAAAGAAGCCGTCTCATTAACCAAATGAGACGGCTTCAATTTTCTAACACTAAACTAGTCTAATTTCAACTATTGATTTTCCACTACTCTTCGATTGAATAAGATATTTATCTCTTCATGATTTAATATTCTATTGTAAAACCTAATTTCATCTATCGCACCTGTATAATAGTTGGAAGTTGTAATGCCTGATTTTAGTCCAACTACAAATGATATTCCTGACTCAACGAATGTATCGCATGAATTATTCCCAGCTGAATAATCTGCTATATCGCTCCTTACGCCATCAACATAAATTTTAAACCCATTGGCCGATTTATAGTCACCATCCCATAAGACTAAGACATTTTGCTAAACGTCTTCTCTTATTTTGTTAATCGCTGTTTTTCTTCCAGCATAGTTATCATCATTGCTAGCGTAATAGAACCTCAGCGAATTGTCAGGCGTAACATCTATGGTAAATCCAACCCCAAACCAACAGGGTTCTAAATCACCATCACTACCCTTATAGTTAGATAATATTGTCGCTGTTCCACTGTTGTCACCGAAGTTTATCCAAATCGATATGGATGCACCATCGCTCATGTGTTCATCTATCTCCATTGATAATGACAGATATTGTGCATTAAAAGCATTGACGTTGCTATCGTTTTGAAGCAAAAATGATGTTCCAGACGGCTTAATCGCATCTTCAAAAATCCCTGGATTTTGCCATGCAACTCCATCTAGATCGTCTAGTTTCATAGGACTATAACCAAGAACATCGTTATCCAAAGGATAATAAGCTACTAATCAATCTTCTAAAGTGTCAGTATTTGGTTGATTCTGTTCATCATCAGTGCATGAAACTAAAACTGAGAGCGAACATATAGCTAAAAATATTATCTTTTTCATCATTATATATTATTATCATCCTTGCGCTGCGAGAACAATACATCTATTTCACTTGAATTCAATACTCTTTTGTAAATACGAACTTCATCGATTGCGCCTTTAAACGGTGAACAAGGGCCAGTTACGCACGTACCTAATCCAATTTGGAAAGATTGCTCTGATTGTATGTATTTATCGCAAAAGGAGGTTTCTTGACCAGCCTGAAAATTCTCATTATCCCTTCTTTTACCGTCGATATATATTTTGAATCCAGAAGATTTTCGAGTTCCGTCCCATGTTGTTAATACATGGTGCCACTTACCTCTCTCAATGGATTCTTCCGCAGTAATGCGTCCATAATACAGTGGTGAACTTGTGGCATAAAATATATTGATTGCTCCAAGATCTGTAACGCCAAAAACAAAACCAACTCTTCTGTTACAATTGGCTTCACTAGAATCATTGCCATTGAAATTTGATAAGATCCGTCCTGTAAATGGTGCCGCATTCTCATCAACATAAATCCACGCAGAAAATGTGGCGCTCTTGCCCAAGTCATTATCAATTTGATTACTTGTGGTTATAACGTGATTATTACTATCAAAATAGTATGAGTTTCCACTACCGTTTATGGCATTTTCAAAAAGCTCTGGATTACCTTGGACATTCCCATTAAAATTGTTGTCGCTTACATAATCAGCATTACCATTTAATGGATAGTAAGCTACCAATCCCCTTGTTCCAAATTAACGGAATCATTAGAGCTATTGTTGTCATCGTCTGAGCAAGAAATCATTGGAGCTAAAACGAGAATTGTAAATAATAATAATAAACAATTTTTCATAAAGATTATTTGAGATTTAACTGAGCGACAAAACTATTTTGAATGACCAATTTCTGCTTGTCAAAAAGTCCTCATTTTGATTTTTAAAAAGTCCTAAGAAATAATGATTTTTTGACAAACAAAAATCATTAAATGCCTGTATGTTTGAAGCTTTGTTTAATCTAAAACAAAAGCAATGAGTGGTGCATTGGTAGATATAAGTATCGAAAAATTCTACAATAAGGCTTCGGAAGAGACTAGGTTAGATAGTGGTATGGGTGTGTTTGAGTTTGAACGTATCAAACAGCTTATATCCCAACATATAACTAAAGAACATGCCATTATAATCGATGTTGGCGGTGGCACGGGCAAATACTCAGAATGGTTAGGTAGCTTAGGTCATAAGGTAGTTTTGATAGAGCCCGTTGAGAAGCATATCAAGCAAGCAGAAAGTCGCTCTAAAAAAGCAGAAAAGCCTTTTACGATTATTAAAGGAAATGCCCAAAAGCTTGAATATCCTTCAAACTTTGCAGACCTTGTTATTTTACATGGTCCATTATATCATCTACAATCTGCCACCGAAAGGAAACTTGCCATTCAGGAAGCCTATCGTGTTCTCAAAACAAATGGTATTTGTTTAGCTTTTGGCATTAATTATACAGCGTCCACTATGGCAGGCTTAATGAACGGACAAATACACAACCGTGAGTTTTTTGAAATGTGCAGGCGAGAATTGTCAAGTAGTTTACATAATCCCCCAAATTCATTGCCGTGGCTTTTAGCCAAAGGATACTACCACAAACCAGAAGATTTGAGAGCTGAATTATTAAATGCTGCTGATTTTAAATATCAGACTAGCAAAGCTGTTGAGGGAATTATATGGTTGGATAGCTCATATTTTACTAGTATGGAGATACCACAGAAAAGAGAAACTTTAGAAGAGTTGCTTAAAATCACAGAACAAGATGAAAACCTAATAGCGCTAAGTCCACATTTTATGGTAAGCGTAAAAAAATAAATAAAATTAAAGAATGTACCATCCTAGATTATACGGGAATTACTACGATATGGGTTACAAATATGGCAGCTTACTTTATGAGAAAGCAGCTTTTAGACTACCTGCTATATCATCCGAAAAAAAAATATTTGGTTTAGCATGTATCCCTGAGCTAAAACATTTCTATACAGAAATTTACCAAGAAATAATTGGTTTTGCAGATGGTATAAAAGATAGTCCAGATAATGTAGCTGCTTTTTTACTAAGTCTTGTCGCTTTTGATTTTAACGGACAGTGCAGTGTGTTTGCATTTAGAAATGATGATTCAACAATTATTGGACGTAATTACGATATGCCTTTTGCGCTCAAAAAATTTACCGAAAGTAGCTTGATTGCCCCTATGGGCAAGTATAGTTATATTTCCCAATCTGATGTGTTTATAGGCAGGTCAGACGGTATAAATGAGAAAGGATTGTCTATAGCTATGTCTTTTGTAAATGGTAAAACACGCCAGCCAGGCGTAAGTTTTCATTTTATAGTGCGAAAAGTCCTTGAGGAAGCTGCTACGACAGATGAGGCTATAACTGTAGTAAAACAAGCTAAAGTTTCAACTTCTAATAATTTTTTGATTGCAGATGCCAAAGGTAAAATTGCAATTGTAGAATCTGCGCCAGAAAAAACTATGGTTATCCATCCAAATGAAAGCCAGCGCTTTCTTCATATCACCAACCAGTTTGTTTCAGATGATATGAGGGCATTTGATAAAGGTGGCGTAGCATGGTCTAAAAGTGTCGAGCGCTATAAGGGTGTTGAAAAAAGCTTAAAACAATTATTGCACTTAGATTTAGAAACTGCAAAAGTGATTTTATCTGACCCGTGTGTGTGTTTGAATTTGAAAAAAGAAAAATTCGGTACTATCTGGTCGGTAGCTGCCAACCTTAACACCTTAGAAATTGAGAGAGCAGAAACCAGGCCAAGAACAACAAATTATAAAACAGAAACGCGGTTAGACTGGTGGCTTAAAAAACGAAATAAAAATAGGTCGTGATACATTTGATAGTTGGTAATACAGGTGCAGGAAAAACCACCTGCACACTAGATTTAAAGCAAAAGCAAAAAGCCGTTCTCTTTTCCTTAGATGAATGGAATAACACTGTATCTGATGGACATACCGACTACCGATAGCCCCGGTTAGATACTGCAACATATAGCGAGATGTGAACAGCAAATGATGAGCCAAATAAAACAGTTGGAAACTTTACAAGTAGATAGCATTTTGGATATGGGCTTTGCAAAATTTGAACAGCAGGAACGTTTCAGGCAATTTGCATCAGACCATTTTTTTGAATATCAAATACACTATTTAAATGTTGATTCTACAGTTAGACGGAAAGGTTTTATAGAACGAAATATTAAAAAGGTGAGACCTTTCAATTTAACGTTACGCAAGCCGATTTCGATTTTATGGACCTGGCTTGAAAATCCAAAAGAGGATGAGCTCGATAATCCTGTGGTGATTAAATGAAATAAATTTAAAAAAAGTGAGAAGTATATCAAAAATAGTACTAATAGCTATTCTAATTAATATTACCAATTGTAATCAAAAACCCAAATATTACCATCAAGATATTGAACCCTACGTTGGTTTTATAAAAGAACAAAACACAAGAGCGAAGGATTATATACTAGACCTTTTTGACGACCACGATATCGTAATTATAGGCGAACGCTTTCATCCGGAATTAACCCAATATGAGCTCATTTTGGAAATTGCCAAAGACCCAAGGTTCATTGACTCTGTAGGTAACATTTTTATAGAAGTCTGTTCAAGAAATCAAGAATCTAACGTACACGAGTATTTGACATCCAAACACCTGAATGAAAAGCAAGCTGACAGTCTATTGCTTCACATCAACAGAAATAATAGTGTACATCCAATTACTATCAGGTATAATTTTCCGTTTTTTTTTAAAGGTTTGAGAACTCTCAATAACGAATTAGAGAATAACAATAAAATTAGACTTTATCCAAGCGATGTGCCTATTCATTGGTCACAGATAACTGCTGAAAAATATAGAACCTTTTGGGATAATACCATTAGCAAGCGCGATAGTTTGATGGCCGATTATACCATACGGAAATTCGATAGTATAGAGAATAGTTCTGGCACACGTAAAAAAGCATTAGTGATACAGAATTACAGACACGCCTTTGGACATCAATTTATGTATCCCAACAACGAGAAGCCTGATAATGTAGGTCGGTTTTTGTTTGAAGCCTATCCTGGTCGTGTAGCGAATGTACTTCTAAATACGATTACATGGGATGAAAACGAAAATTATACCCCGGTGTCAGACGGTAAATGGGATGCCGCATTTAAGGTTACTGGTGTTGACAATATTGGATTTGATTTTAGAGGTTCGCCTTTTGGTGCCGATTATTTCGATTTATGGCCATGGGAGAAGCACAATTTTAACTACACAGATGTATTTAATGGCTACGTGCAATACAAGCAGGTTGAAGATTTTAAAATGGTTAATGGTATTGAGAACCTGATTGATTCTACTTTTCTAGCGGAAGTAAGACGACGTAAGGAACTCGTTAAAACCGCGAGAAACTTGAATGGTATTATAACAGACTCTTTGATATGGGATTATAATAATGTAAAAGTTAGTCCTGTTTCAGACTCTATAGAAATAAAAATTAATAAATGGATAAAATAAACAACACCATGAAATTTATAGTATATATATTTTTATTTTTCTCTTTGTGGTGTTCTGAAGAAAAGGATTCTGAGAAGAAGGAAGATTCAAAGGCAATTGAAGACCCTCATTCACCAGATGAGTTTATTGGAAAGCATAAAGCAAAGGTGACTGTTCTGGGCACCTTTCATTTTGACAATCCAGGATTGGATAGCTACAAGCACCAATTTCCCTTTGATATTTTATCTGATAAGCGACAGAAAGAATTAAATGAATTATTAGATGCTTTAGAAAAATTTCAACCCACTAAAATAATGGTTGAGGTACAACGCATTAAAGGTGACAGCATCTTTAATAGCAGATATAAAGACTATTTGAACAGTACATTTGATATTTCTGAAAAGCGCAGTGAAACCTATCAAATTGCATTTAGGTTGGCTAAACGTCTAGGGCATCGTAGGATTTATGCCACAGACACTAAAAAACTCAAATGGTTTGGCGCTGATGTTAGCGATGACTACGACGTAGATGCTTATCTTAAATCTTTGGGACAATGGGAAAAATACAACCGATACGACTATCAAAGTGCTTCAAGATATCAGGATTCTCTAAAATCTGTGCTATCTCTAAGGAAGCATTTACATTTTCTCAATACACCTTCTAACAGACTCAAAAATCATCAAGGATATTTAACAGAATGGGCTTTAGAAGGCGCAGGCGATTTATACATTGGTGCTGATGCTACTGCTAGATGGTATCAACGTAACCTTAGAATTTATGCAAACACTTACGATTTTGTGGATTTAGATAAAGAGGAACGTGTGTTGCTTATTTATGGCTCTGGTCATGTTTATACGCTAAAAAAGTTCTTTCAGGATTCCCCAGATTTTGAATACATAGAAATCAATAACTATTTAAAGTAAAATATCAATGAAAAAAATACATTTAACCGCTAATACCATTCTTTTATTAGGCATTATCACCTACTTAATTTACCAGCATATAAAACCTCAAGACATATCTAAAGAAATCAAAGCAGAGCGGTTAAGTATTGTTGGACCTGACGGAAATCTGTATGTTTCTATAAGCAATCCTGAACAGCAAGCTCTGGCCACAACTCATGGCGTACCTCACAATCCAGATTCAAAACGAGATTTACCAGGGCTTATTTTCTTTAATCGTGTAGGTGACGAAGTTGGTGGTATTTATTATGACGGTAACGATGATGAAAGTTTTGCAGGCATCACCTTTGACCAACAAAAAAACGACCAAATCCTAGCCATAATGAAAGATGAATACAAGGATGGTGATAAATGGAAACGCTGGTACGGTATGTTTTTAAGAGAACGTTCAGATTCTATTAGAGTTGAAAAACTATTTGAACAATTAAAAGAAAACATCAAAGGTCTCAGCAAAGAGGAAAAGCAGAAAGCGTATAACGAATTCAAAACATATATTGACTCAGAAATCAACGTGTATCGTATGTTTTTGGGTAGGGAAGAAAATGAAAACGTAGGCTTATTTCTCTATGATTCTAAAGGTCGCGAACGTATCAAAGTATATGTTGATACTTTAGATATTCCACGAATTACACTAATAGACTCTTTGGGTAAACCAAAGAATTTAGAACAAGTATTATTAAAATAATTACGCTCTCTTACTTCGACGTTACTCAGTTTAAATTTCGCTTTCGCCAAAGCGAAATACCAAATCAATTAAATAGTATAGCTATGAAATCTTCAAACCTAATTTTAAGACTTTTATTCTTTATCGGGCTTATACCCTTTAGTCATACCATGGTTGCCCAAAATGTATCAAAAACCGCATTACTAAAATCCTGGAAGCTAGAGAAATACTATGAAGAAGGTGAATATTATGAGCCAGAAGTCAATGAGGTCAATGACTATATTGACTTTAAGGAAGACATGACATTTAGCGCCATGATGGAAGGTGAGTTGTACTCTGGCACCTGGATGCTTAATACCAATGGTGCCTACATAGAACTAAAATACACAACCCAAGAGATTGATAAACTAAGAATTAAATGGTTAGGCACATATAGTTTGGTCGTGATTTTTGATGCTGACTACTATCGCTATACAGAGGTTCATTATAATTCATGCGAAAAATAGTCTTGGCCATGAAACAGTTCGTTCTTTTATTTATGCTCATATCCACTATTGCAAGTGCTCAAGACTTTGTTGAATTAAAAACAGTAGTGTTTGACACAGACAACAGTTCTTTTTATGTTGAAGAGGTTATTGATAATCGTAAGGTTAAAAATCTAGGTATTCATAATACTCTTAATGGGGAAAAGGCAATACTTCAATTACAACCCAATGCTGCAGTTGCCGTAAAGACATTTATAGAAGCATCATTAAAAAAGGAATTCGATAAAAAAGCCATTTACATTAAGATTAACGAGTTGAACATTCAGGAAACCCGTCGCAATACAGAAGAAGTCGTTTCTAGAGCTGCTGTTGACCTTTCGTTCTATGAAATGAAACGTGGTAAGCTTAAAGAATTGTATCGTATTAAGCGTAACGAAGACCAAATTTTTGCTGCTCACATCTTTGATTTTGCCAAGACCATAGAGGATGTGTTTTTGAGCCACGAACAACGCATAAGAGCCGCTTTAGAGTATGGCATGTTAGCGTTTATTGAACATCAAAGTATCTCAAAAGAAAGCGATATGGTACATTTTGAAGCTTCAAATTTTGATGATGAAGACAATACCCTTAATAATTGGTACAACATCATTGAGTACCGGCAGATTTTAACCAGCACCTATCATAATGGATGGGCAGTAGGTTATACGGGCTTTATGGATAGCGATAAGTCTTTCATTATTCCTTATGAAATCAATTTAGAATTTTATGATGTTAAAGAAGACTTTGCAGGCAGGGAAGGCTTTGAATATGTTGAGGCCACAATGTTACGTCCAGGTATATTTGGGTATAAAAAGATTTTCCCCGGTGTTTATGGTGCTGTAGGTGTGAACCTCCCAATTGGTGTTGAGGTTAAAAGAAGACTCAATACAGATACTGATATCTATAAATTTCTAATTGGCGTAGGTGCCAGCCAAGGTGTAAAGATTATTCCCTGGAAAGATTATGGGCTGGTCTTGGGTGTTGAGTTTTTTCAACAGATTCAAAATTCTGAAATCTATACTCGCGATATCGGTCTTGAAGTTTCAGTTGGATTTAATTTTTAAAACAAATCATTATAAATGACTTCGAAAACGAACTTTATTGGCATCATAGGTATATTATTTTTTACCTTAAATATAACTTTTGCACAAGCACAAATACTATTAGATAAGAAATTACTAGAGGAAGATTTAGATATACTCTATAATAACTTAAAAACGCTTCATGGCGGATTATTTGCCTATACATCAGAACAGGATGTTGAGCAATGGTTTCTTAATACCCAAGCTAAATTGAATGACAACATCGATGTTTTTGAATTTTATAAACACATCGCACCGCTTAATAGCATTATCAAGAACGGTCATACCCAGGTTAAGTATCCTGCTTTATCGCAAAAGTTTAAAATGCTGCCTATACAGGTCTATTGCCATGATGGTAATTATTTTATTAAGCATCAATTTAACAATTCCAATGGTGACTTGATTGGTTTAAAGATTAAGCAAATTGATGGCAAATCTATTGAAGATATATTTTCTAGGCTTTTAACACACCAAACTAGAGATGGCAACAATCTGACCTTTCCTATTGAAAATCTATCTTCACTTTTTGGTTTTGAGTATAGCTTTGTTTACGGACAAAAAGACGAATATCTTCTTACAGTAGTTGATAATGATGGTGCAGAAAACACTATTACTTTGAGCACTGTTTCACTAAATAGTGAGATTGTTGAAAGGCTTAATAATTCGCTAATAGGTGCTTTGAATTTCAAAATTATTGGTGACACTGCTATAATTACATTTCCCACTTTTGATACTAAATCTTTAAGGAAACGAGCGTATAAAAAATTTCTAGCAAAGTCCTTCAGTGCAATACGTAAAATGAACATTACAAAGCTCATTATAGATGTTAGAAATAACGCTGGTGGTGACCCTAAACCTACCCAAGAATTATTATCATATCTATTAGAGAATGACTTTATTTTATATGAAGATGTTTATACCATAACCAACAGGATTGAAGATGCAGCGTATTATAAAAACCAAGGTGTTTTTTGGTTGAACACCTTTAGTTGGCTCAAAGTAAAAAAGGTCGAAAATCAACGTTTTGAAAGATTCAATAAGGAAGGTTTAAAAATTTATAGGTCGAAAAGGGACTATTATAAAGGCGACCTCACTGTACTTATCAACGGCAACTCATTCTCTGCTACTGGCGAGTTTGCTTCTTTTCTGAAGCATTATAGATCAAGCATTTTCATTGGCGAGGAAGTTGGCGGAAATGGACTGCAAAGTACTGCTGGTGTTACATATACCTTGACTTTACCTCATTCAAAAATTAATATTGATATACCGCTAGTGGTGTTTAAATTAAATGTTCCAGTTGAAAATCCAACTCACGGCGTTATACCGGATTACCAAGTTAGGAATACCATTACTCAAGAGCTTAATGGTGAAGACGCTGTGATGGACTTTGCGCTCAAACTTAACAGTAAAAAGAAATGACCTTTAGAACTAAATTCTTGAATATAGCTTACCTCAAAATAGGTAATGCGAGACAGCAACTTGCCTATGAGGAAATTAAGGATTTGGATGTTTTTTGCATCTTACGAGAATTCAATCCTGTATTAACTGGAACAATACCTATTGCTATAGATTTGCCTGAAAGTGACCTTGATATCATTTGTGAAGCAAAAAATCTATCTGATTTTGAAGTTTTATTGCGTAAACATTATGGCGATAAAAAATGCTTTAAACAGTACCGCAATTGTATTGATGGCATTGAGAGTTCCATCACATCTTTTAAAGGTAATCATTTTACTGTTGAAGTATTTTGTCAGGACTTTCCCGTACAACAACAAATAGCCTACCGCCATCTTGTTATTGAGGATAAGATATTAAGGCAGAAAGGCGAAGCGTTTAAAGAGGAAATCATATCGTTAAAGAAAAGTGGACTTAAGACTGAGAAAGCCTTTGCTCAGCTTTTGGGGCTAAAGGGTAATCCTTTCAAAGTTTTACTTGAATTATAAATTGAATAAAACCGTCAACAACAAACAAAGACCGATACCTATGAAAAAAGTAATCTATGGCCTTCTAATCTTACTAATAACTTCCTGTGTTGATAAGACAGAGGCTGAATTCTCAATGTCCGGAAAAACAAACGGACTTGAAAATGGGACAATGATTTATTTGGATAATGCAGACAGCCAAACTATTGACCTTATCGATTCTACCCAAGTCAAAAACAACACATTTGTATTCAACACAAAATTATCAACCTCGCCATTGCAGGTCGTTATCAGAACCAGTGATAACTCTAATTATAGATTTTTGTGGTTAGAGAATAATCCAATGATTTTTGATGCCTCACAAAATAATTTTGAAAATGCAATTGTTACTGGTTCAAAAGAAGAAATATTGGCTCAACCGTTACGAATAGAGCTTGCCAACTTAACAGAAGAAAATCAGAGAAAAAAAGAGATAGAATTCATAAAGGCCCATCCGAATAGTATTGTAAGTGCAGAGATACTCTCATTGTATTCAACAACGTATGGAAAAGATGAAACAAAAGCGCTTTTTGACCTATTATCCGAAAAAAACAAGTCTTCAAAATATGGCAAGATGATTTCAGACTATATTCATATAAATAAACAGCCAAAAATAGGTGAGCAATTTGTGGACTTTGAAATGATTGACCAAAATGGTAATCCTAAAAAGTTATCGCATTTGAGAGGCAAAACCATTTTATTGGATTTTTGGGCATCTTGGTGTGCACCTTGCAGAAAAGAAAATCCAAACCTTGTAAAAACTTACGAAAAATTTAAACCTAAGGGATTTGAAATATTTGCTGTTTCATTGGATGAAAACAAGGATAAATGGCTCAAAGCTATTGAAAAAGACAAATTGAATTGGTATCATGTAAACGATTTAAAAGGGAATGGAAACAACGCGGCAATGATTTACGGCGTTGAGAGAATACCAGACAGTTTTTTAATTGATGAAAATGGAATTATTGTTGCCAGAGATTTGCGAGGAAAAGAATTAGACAAAAAGTTGGAAGAAATATTAAATTAATGTCAGTTGCTAACCTTGGCTATAAGTCTTGTAGGTTTTTGCTTTTAGCAAGTTCTATAGCAACTTGCTTAAGAAAAATTTCACCGTAAAACGTCGCAATTTGCAGGTAAATATCCTACTTGAATTTCGTGCCAATCTGAACCAGTAAAAAGTTTTAATGCTAATATTGGACAAACGCTTCCATCTTTTTAAAACCGAAAGAGTTATCACGTACCCAAAAAGCGTAAAAAAGATAACAACGCCATAGAAACCGCTCCAAAATAACAGTTTAAAAATCTCCCCCGGTAATGCCTTTTTTATAAACGTTTTTTGAGAGTCCAAAATGAATATTTAAGTGCAATAGTATCACAAATAGAATACATACTATCCTTATCATATCTATATTTTTATTTCTTTTGATGATCAAGTTTGCTGACACTGGTATAATATTTAATTACTTTAAAGTCGCAATATTTATTGTGCTTAGCTTTTTTCAATTGTTAGATTGTTCGATTTGTCAAAAAATATCTTTTCTACACATTGATGATATATACTTTGATAGAAAAGAAAAAAATCATCTGGATATGATATGTGATTAAAAATTAATGGAGTAGCTTTTAGGAATTAAAAAAAGCCCAAACTTTTGAGTTTGAGCCTTTATACTGAAACAACTTCGACTATTAGAAAAAGAAACCAACATAAACTTGGAATACGCCATTTCTATTCTTATCGTTTAATTCATCTATATCATTGATATTTGATAAACCCAAATTATACCTAGCTCCAAAATTAAGACCATTTTCAAGCTTATAGCCTAAACCGAAATTAACACCGAAATCGATACGGTTAAAATTGTCATCAACATCATTATCTTCTTGTTTTGCAGATAATAAATAACCCAATTGTGGACCTGCTTCCATACTTAATCCTTTGGCTACATAATACTTCCCCATTAAAGGAATATTTAGATATTTTAATGAAACTAAATCGTCGTTAGTATCAAAGCCTTGAACGGAATACATGAATTCAGGTTGAAAAGAGAATTTTTCTGATAGCGGGATTTCGGCAACAAAACCAAAACTTTGGAACTCTGTGATGGACTCTATATCCGAGGTATTATCTCCTGTAACCGTTGCAAAGTTAATTCCTGCTTTTACTCCGAGTTCAACTTTTTGGGCGTTAACATTTATTAGACCAAAAACTACTGTAAATACTGTTAAAATTGTGATTCTCATTATCGTTATTTTAAAGATTAAATTAAGCCCCTAAAATAGTATTGTGCCTTCTTCCCTGTTTGTCAAATAGTCTTGATTTGGTAGATTTTAACACTGAGCTATTGCTCTTAGGGTTTTATTTTGAATTATGCAATCAGTTTTGCTAAGAATAGCAGATTTCAACTTACGGGATAGAATTAATAGCCTATACTTGGGACAATTTGTAATAAAAACAAAAGCTATTTGGCCAAGAAAATAGAGTTTTTGACAAACATGGATAACAATACCTTCTATAGTTTTGGAGGTAAGTTAACTGAAAATACTAAAACCTACTTATGAAAAAGTCATTATTTTTTGCATTTATCTTAATATTAGGTCTAATAGCTTGTGACAATGATGATGAAGCTGATTTAAGTACTGAAAAAAAAATTATTTCATTTTCTTTACGCTCAAGTGAAAATAGTAATCTTTCAAAAGATATAATAGGAGTCATAGATGAGGATAAAAAAACCATCCTTTTAGAATCAACTGAACACATTCCCCTCTCTAACTTAAAACCCACCATACGTGTCTCTGAAGATGCTACCATAGAGCCAAATGACACCCTAAAGAAAGATTTTTTTACTCCAGTCACCTATACCGTAAAGGCAGAAGATGAAGCACCAATCTCCTATATCGTTACCATAAAGATTACGGATACATCAATAACGGACAGAGATGTACTGATAGATTGGTACAACTTAAATCCTAACAATACTTTAGATTGGGATTTTTCTGAAAATATGGAAAAATGGAGTGGAATCAAGGTTACAAACGGTAGAGTAACACAAATTGAGATCGACGATGAGAACCTATCATTGACAACACCATTAATAAGCAATTTGGATGAGCTTAACTCTCTGATAATCAGAGACAACAATATTACCATGCTACCTGTGGAAATTGGAAAGTTACAGAAGCTACGTACCTTAAATCTAACCGATAACGAATTGAAGCAATTACCTCAGGAAATTGCAACCCTTTCCGAATTGAATTTTTTGATATTAAGCAACAATAACTTAAACACATTGACCAGTCATATTGGTAATTTGAGCAATTTGATTCAACTGGAACTTTCATTTAACGACTTAAACAATTTGCCAAAAGAAATTGGGCAAATCAAAAGTCTTCAAAATCTAAGGCTTTACGGAAATAGACGATTAACATCTTTACCGATTGAGATAGGCAATCTTACGCAACTGGTGAATTTGGATATTGGGTGGTGCAATCTTTCCATCCTACCACAGGAAATTGGAAATTTAATAAACCTTATAGATTTGCGAATGGATGAAAACAATCTTGTAGAGATCCCAAGTACAATAGGAAATTTAATAAATCTTAAAACCCTTCAGCTTCAGAAGAACCGTATCTTAGAATTGCCCCCTGAAATGGGTCAACTTAGCAGTCTATTGGTACTATTTGTTCAAGAGAATCAACTGACATCATTACCTAATGAACTGTGCAATCTTATAGATAGTAATAATATCTCTTTCAACAAAGATGTAGGCGTTTCATGCCCTTAATTGAATCATTTGAATTAGGATCGTTTCCTTTAAGAGCTAAACGCAACTCCTAATAAAAGGCACAACCGGTGTTAGGAAAGGAATGACTTAATTATGGAAAAAAATGAATTCTGCAATAATTCAATTGTTTGAAAATAGAATGAAGCAGTTACTGTTTTTCTTGATTGGTGTTTTGTTATCTAACACTACGTCTGCGTAGCAAAAACAGATAGAAAAATCTATATTGGGCATTAGAACCCCCGCCAACCGGCTATTTCAATATAATGCAAATCTTCCATTAGGGGTAAATGGAGAACAATACACAGCAAGTATTGCGGATATTCCAATAGTGAAAGATGTTGCAGTTCGTTTAGAAAGTTCTTATACCAAATTTGGCGATCAAGAGTAATTTAATACCGGACTGGCAATGAAATACTTTATAAGCGAAAAGCTTTATCTAATCAATGGCACGGAAATTCAGTTTGATGTAAATGATAAAACCGGTACACCACAAAGAGAATTGATGCGTGTAAGCTTTAGTATGGGATATAGGGTAGATTCAGATCTTTTAATTGAATTAGGGTATAAACCAAGGATAGGTAGTCCAAATTTGTCTGTATCGGAAAGTATACTCAGTATTAGGGAAAGTACTTTTTTCTTAAAAGCATGATTCTAATTCGCATATCCAAGATGTTCTAGATAATATCAAAATGTCGTCCGCCAGATTTCTAAAAACTTTGCGTTAGCATGAAAGTATATTTGAATAGATAACCCCTGGTTTATTCGCTTGTTTAAAAGAACGATTTTTTGGAATTCCTTAATAATATCATGTCCATACTGCTTTGATTTGCTATCTAAGTATAGCAAAAAAACATAGAATTGTTAAAATTAGGTAAAAAGGGTATCCCTTTCGGTGTCACTTAGACTTTCACCTTTATAAATGTGAAAACTTAACGGGTTTTATGCCTGCTACTTAGCTGGTTTTGGAATATGCGATTCCTATTTCCCTGTAAAGACCCTCCATCTTAAAAAAAGTATCCTGTAAACAATTTGTTTTAAAGGTTTTTTAGTAAGTTATGTTTTCTGGAAAAATATCTACTTTATAATCCATTTAGTACCTACCTGTAAAATTATTAATGTCTTCATCGAGAAAAAACATTAATAAAGTAAGTAGGGTATTTTAAAACTTAACTGTTAACATATAGAAGTCGAAACCGGGGATACCTGTATCCCATTATAATTAAACCCCTTATTTATGAAAACAAAATTGATTTTTGGTTTACTATTCATGACTCTTATTTTTGTAAGTTGTTCAAATAGTGATGAAACAACAAATACTGAAACTACCGGCAGGTTAAAGGTTCAGTTAACAGATGCTCCCTTTCCTTATAATTTCCTGGCCGAGGCTAATGTAACCGTTTTTAAGGTTGAGGCTCGACGGGTGGAAGATGAAAATTCAGATGATGACGCTAAAGAGAATAGCGAAGGTTATCCTTTCATAACTTTAATGGAAGAGGAAATAGAAGTCAATTTGCTTGAACTTACCAACGGCATCACACAACAGTTAGCTGATTTGGAAGTGCCCGCAGGTACTTACAATTTAATCAGGATCTATGTTAAAGGAGTTAATGTAGTATTAACAGACGGAAGTACTTATAATTTAAAAGTCCACAGTGGAGAACAAACAGGGATTAAAGTTTTTATTAAACCGGGACTTACCGTATCAGGAGGAATTTCATCTGATTTGCTTTTGGATTTTGATGTAAGCCGTTCTTTTGTTGTACAGGGAAATATAGATACTCCGGCAGGAATAAATGGTTTTATTTTTAAACCCGTCATCAAAGCAAGTAACCTGTCCACTTCAGGTACTCTTTTTGGTAATGTAAGCACTCTAAACCAGGAAACAGCTATTCCTTTAGAGGGAACACAGATTTCTGTTTTTGCAGCAGATACATTAAACACAACAGGCTTTACCGATGCCAATGGCGATTATACCATTATGGGACTTAAAGCAGGTACTTACAAAGTACTGGCCGAATTAGAGGGGTATATTGCCAGTGATTATCTTGACATACAAATAGACGCCGGAAATAAAACCCTACAGGATTTTATTCTTGAAGCCAACACCGCCTCGGGGGGTAGTGAATAAAATAGGTTCATTTAAAAAAAAACAGGGCTTTGCCCTGTTTTTTTTAATATACTTTTCTGGTTGCGCTATATCCTAGCATACAACCTCATTTGCTTTTTGAGCTGTACCCCCTTGATCAACTGCTTGTAAAAGCTCATTGAAGCCAGAACCCTTAATAAGGGGCTCAATCTATTCTCTCATAAAAAAACATCTTTCTTCTCAAAACATCACTAATTAAGTCAATTGTAAGGGTTTCTTTTTTTGAATGGACAGAATCATTCAAAATAATGGTATCATGACGTAAAGATGTTTCCGTTTATACACCAAAAAACAGGCAATTTCTTATCTTTATCCTTCTGTCCTTTCAACCTGAAAGTTCCCGTACAGATCATTTCATTCGCATTTTTTTAAGGAAAGAATTATGACCCAAGCCAAGCCCATAGATGTTATTGAATTAGTGCCCGCACGGGACCAAAAATTTATCACACTTTTAGAAGGACTTTCACTCTGGCAACTTTATAGCTATACAGATTTGGAACCTACCTGTGAGGTAACCATTCTGAATAAATACGCCTGGCAAATATTTACAAAAGGAATCGATTAAAATATAGTAATCTAACGATCAACAGTCTCCGGAAAACAGGAACCGGATATGAAAATTTTTGATATGATAGCCGTTATGGCATAAAACACTAAAAATGAAAACACACCACCTCTATCGCATTGCTCTTACACTACTTATATCTCTTCTATACAGTTGTAAAAAGGAAGTTAAAAGCACTCAAAACGCAGCATATGAGGAAGATTCAAAAATATATTCGGAAGGATTAAAGATCGTAAGCGAAAACTGTATAACGTGCCACTCGCCTGATGCCACCCGAAAGAACCGTATCGCACCTCCCCTGGTCGCAGTAAAGCAGCATTATCTGGATACCACTAAAACAGAAGAAGAGTTTATTAGCGAAATGAGCTCATTTTTGATATCTCCAGATATCAAAAAATCTAAAATGCCCAATGCGGTAACACGATTTGGCGTTATGCCCAATCTGGGATACTCCACGGATAGTTATAAGGCGGTAGCCACCTATCTTTACCGGGCAGAAATTGAAAAACCAGATTGGTTTGATACCCACTATCAGGAAGAAAAAGAACAGCTCTTAAAAAATTCTGAGCAGAGAACTGACAATTATCTTGAGAAAGGCCGAAACATGGCACTGGCCACCAAGTCGGTATTGGGAAAAACACTATTGGGGGCTATTCAGTCCAAAGGCACCGAAGGTGCGGTTACATTTTGTAATGAAAGGGCATTGCGTATAACCGATAGTATGGCTGTTCACCTGAAAGCAAGCATAAAAAGAGTTTCTGATAAAAACCGGAATCCCAACAATGCAGCTAATGCACGCGAACTGGCCTATATAGAACAGGCAAAAACGGCTCTTAAAGAAAAAGGCAGTGCTGCCTCAAAAATTTTTGAAAAGAACAATAAAATAACAGGCTATTACCCCATTGTAACAAACAATATGTGCCTGCAATGTCACGGAACCCCTGCAAAAGATATAAACTCAAAGGCACTTAGTAAGATCAAAATACTCTATCCTAACGATAAAGCCACCGGGTATGCTGTGAATGAGTTACGTGGTATATGGGTTGTAGAGATGCAAAAATAGTATTGGAATCGGACTGTTTCCAATGCATTGCCAAATACAAGATCAAATGAATATCAAAAATAAGTCTGTCTATTTTATAAAAGTATCTCTTTCAAAAACTATATGTTAAACTCCTTATAATTCTATTTTTACTTCACAGCAAGCATAGGTTATTTCTTATTTTAGCTAATGTTATTTAAACCAGAGCTAAGAAATTTTTACTTAATAGTTTTTAATAAAATAGATTTACCTTAACATTTCTGCACAAAAATACTTGGTTTATATACCACAACGATTTCTGATAAATCAGAAACAGAACATTCAAAAAATAAAGCTCGAAGTTCTTTTAATTCATTGAATTACGAGCCTAAACCCTGTTGGCTCCAAATGTTCAGGGTATAATTAATTTTACTAGTCTTCAAAATGAAAAAATTAAACTTAAAAAAATTGAATTTAACAGAAGCCCATTTACTTAAAAAAGAGCAGTTAAGGTCTATTCTTGGGGCGGTTGATGGCTTTTACTGCGCTTATGCCTATCGACACTGCGATAACCGATTTCCAAGCAGAGAACAAGATGATTTTTTACGATAATACCTCTATTCAAATTCTTAAAATTCAACCGAATGAAAATAATTTTTTTTCTGGCTTTATTTTTCTCAGTTTATTCTTATTCCCAGGAATATGAAGGAAAAGTTACGTATAAAGTTACATCAAACAGTGATGCCTTTATTAAACGGCTAAATGACTCCATCCTTTCAGAACAGATCAAAAACGATCAGATACGGACTTTTTCTAATGGGACTCCGATAGTTTTTCATTTGTTTATTAATGCGAAGGAAGCATTATACAAGAAAAGTCATGATGATAAGACAAACACAAGCTCGGGATATGTTATGAATGTGACCGCCATCATGGCAGGTGAACATAATGTCTATTATACAAATTTAGAAACAGAAGAAAAGTTTTTTAAAAATAGTTCTATCGATGATATACTCGTTAATGTAGCAGATGTTACCTGGGAGTTGACCAGTGAGAAAAAAGAAATTGGTGAATACACCTGTTATAAAGCCATAGGGAATTTCACTTCCGATCGTCATGGTTTAAAAATTCTGGAACCCATTGTTGCCTGGTACACCCCTGAGGTCCCGGTATCCTTTGGTATTGGTCCCTTTGGAGGGCTACCGGGATTAACCTTGGAATTAATGGTAAATTATAATTTCGGAAAGGTATCCTATAAAGCTATCCAGGTGAATTTTGAGCCTAAAGAAGCTATCATAATAGAAAAACCTACAGGGCAAAAGAGAATGTCAGAAAAAGAATATGTTGAATACCGTTATAATCAATCACGTTACAGATAATGATAAATGATAAGTGCCCTTAAGTGAATAGTTCGCCTTTAAAATTCATTACCTGTTATAGGGGCGTTCCTGTATCCATTTAAATTTTCGCTGATTTAGTAAAAAATCTTCCTTCCCGTAACGTTGTGTCTTTAATTCTATGGTGTCTTTTTTATGTAACCCTTTAAAGGTATATAAAGAATCATTAACAATGACCGAAAGTGTATATACATCGGTACTGTCCTGATAGTTTACCAGTGAAAGTTTGCGGGTAATACTATCTCTTGACATACGATAATAGGTTTTATTCTTTTTCATATCAAACAAAGTAGCAAACGTACTTCGGTCAATGGCAATATACCGCAGTCGGGTAGAATCTGTAAGTAAAGGCGGGACCCGATCACCATTGCGCAGATACTCATTAACTTCATACAGGCCATACAGTTCTGGCTTAGGCGCCAAAAGACCATATGTTTGCATACTTCCATAGGTGGTATATACACTATATACCACAAATGTAATAACCGCTACCCATTTAATAATTCGCGTGGCAGGATACCATTTCCGGGTTTCAAAAGGACGTTGTATGACCCTGGCAGTTGTGCTACCAAAACCAAAAATAACTTTAGCCAGAGATCTCATATCGGGAAGCATAATAAGCAATGCTATCAAAAAATAACGAACCGAATATAACTTTACGGGAATATCATAGAAAAAATTCAGCGCCATGATATTACCCATAACCAATAAAACTAAGGAAGCACCCAGCAGCGTTGTTCGTCTGTGCAGTAACAAAAGTCCTCCTATTACTTCAAGTGCCCCCGAAAAAATAGTATATGCTTTTGACTGCCCCATAAAAGACCAGACTACTCCCATAGGAGAGAAATCACCAAAATTGGTAATGAGCCTCACAAAACCCGGTTCCTGAAACTGCAATACAAATACTTTGGCGAATCCGTACCCCAGCATTACAACGGCCAGATAATATCTCAGGTAAATTAAAAACCAATAATTGATCTTTTCTTTTTTGTTTTCAAAAGCACTGCCTCTTTGAAAAAATATCCATAAAAAAGTACCCAGTACTGCTATTAGAACTACGCACAGTAAACGTACATAATCATATAATTTATCTCCGCTTCCCGTTGTCACAGAGTTAACTTCATTAGATAGGGAGAGAACGTCATTACCAAACCATAATACCAGAGTTGTAATACCTTTTTCAATAAACTGCGCCACAACATCCAGATAGGGAATACTTCCCAAAGGAAAAGGAAAAAGCCATAACACAAACCAAAGGACAATAAATCGAAAGAGAAGATTGTTTCTGATCATTATTTTTTGCTTACAAAATACTACAATTTAGCAAAATAGCTTCTCTTAAAAATGGTTTCCTGAGACCTGTTATTTTATAAGGTTTAATGAAATTTTGTTCAATGCCGTTCAAAAAAAAAGCTTCTTATATGGCTTTCCTGTTAAACTCTGGTAAACCCAGCTTTTTTTTATAATGTTTTTATAATTTTACTATTATACTAATAGCTTCATTTTTTACTAAAAACAAAATAATAGATTATTATCTACCTATGAAAAAAGAGATTTTTTTTGGAATATGTTTATTACTTTTTAATTTTT
The DNA here is from genome assembly GCF_037646345.1 of Ascidiimonas aurantiaca. Taxonomy (NCBI): domain Bacteria; kingdom Pseudomonadati; phylum Bacteroidota; class Flavobacteriia; order Flavobacteriales; family Flavobacteriaceae; genus Ascidiimonas; species Ascidiimonas aurantiaca. Next base: position 68,235 of record NZ_JBBEWR010000010.1, read on the forward strand.
GTAACGCACAATATAGCTGGACCGAAGGCGAGCTATTTTTAAAAGACGGTACCATTTTAAAAGGGCAGATAAAGATCCCTACTCCCGGTAATGTGGATGTAATCGCATTAATAACCAAAGAGCGTGTAAAATTCAGGAAAGAGAAAAAGAGTGACAAAATAAAATACGGGGAAGAACAGGTAGAAAAAATTGTTTTTAAGGATCTGGATTCGATGCATGGGCACTTTGAATACCAACTGGTTTCAAAAAAAAAGAAAAAAATAGTACGAGTATTACATCGCGGAAAAATTAACGTCTTTAGTAAAAGAGTAGTTATAACAGGCGGTTCTTCTAATATGCAGACAGCAATACCTTCTGTACCTTTTAACACTAATTCTGATGAATTTTATGTAAGTCGCGAAGGGGATGCTTATGTAACTCTCATTAAATCCCGTAAGCCCTTGAGTCGGTCTTTCAAAAAAAATGCCATGCGTTTTTTTAAGGATTGCCCTTCTCTGGTACTAAAACTAAAAAATAAAGAATACACAGAACAAGACATTCTACAAATAGTGAAAGAATACGAAAACTGCTCTCAAACCTAACACTATTCTCCCCACCATATCTTAACAAGTATTGGTTTCTTCCTGTTCCATATTAATGAAATAAGGTGTTAAATGCGCTTAACCACCTCCACCTCTGCGATACAAAAATAAATAATCATACTGGTTATGAACAGCATAGATTAACATAGTAAAACATAGGCTTTGTAGGGTTTTTAAGTATTTTTACATAAATTAAAATTAAAAACCGATCAAATACTATGCAAATTAGATTCTTTAAACACTTCGTATATCTCCTTTTCTTTCTTGTGGTATTACCTGTAAATGCGCAAAGATCTAAAGGAAAACAAACACTCCTCCCCTCTCCTTCAGATACTATTTTTAAGGGGTTTGAATTTCGTAACATTGGTCCGGCCTTTATGTCGGGACGTATTGCCGATGTTGCCATTCATCCGCATAATGAAAGTATCTGGTACGTTGCAGTCGGCTCGGGTGGCGTATGGAAAACTATTAATGCCGGTACTACGTGGCAACCTATTTTTGATGAAGAGACCTCTTACTCTACAGGTTGTGTGACTATTGATCCTAATAACACGAATATTATATGGGTAGGTACCGGTGAAAATGTGGGAGGGCGCCATGTAGGATATGGCGATGGTATATATCGCAGTAAAGATGGGGGTAACTCCTGGGAAAACATGGGGCTTACGAAGTCTGAACATATTTCTAAGATCATTGTGCATCCGGAAAACTCAGATATGATATGGGTAGCTGTACAGGGCCCGCTTTGGAAATCAGGAGGTGATCGCGGATTGTATAAATCTGCAGATGGTGGGAAAACCTGGAACAAAACACTGGGCGATGATACCTGGACAGGAGTTACCGATGTCGTGATAGATCCTCGTGATCCTAACCGGTTGTATGCAGCTACCTGGCAACGACACCGAACGGTGGCCGCTTATATGGGCGGTGGCCCCGGTTCCGGTATATATAAAAGTGAGGACGGCGGCGACACCTGGGAAGCCTTAAAAGAGGGCCTTCCCAAGTCGTGGATGGGAAAAATAGGGCTTGCTATTTCTCCCCAACAACCTGATATATTGTATGCCGCCATTGAACTGGATCGCAGAACCGGAGCTGTGTATCGCTCTGCTAATCGGGGAGCCACCTGGGAAAAACGCTCAGATGCCGTATCCGGTGCAACCGGTCCGCATTATTATCAGGAACTTTATGCTTCTCCTCACCATTTTGAACGCCTTTATCTGGTAGATGTACGCATGCAAATATCAAATGACGGTGGAAAAACCTTTACCCCAATGCAGGAAGCTCACAAACACTCTGATAACCACGCTATTGCTTTCAAGAAAAACGACCCCAACTATCTACTGGTAGGAACAGATGGCGGACTCTATGAAACTTTTGATCTTACTAAAAACTGGCGTTACATTGAAAACCTGCCCGTGACGCAGTTTTATAAACTGGCAGTAGATGATGCCGAACCTTTTTACAATATTTACGGAGGTACGCAGGATAACAGTACTCAGGGAGGCCCCTCCCGTACAGATAATGTACAGGGTATTCAGAGTTCAGACTGGAAAATTGTATTGAACTGGGATGGCCATCAACCTGCTACCGAACCCGGAAATCCGGATATTATGTATGCAGAAAGACAGGAAGGAGCCCTCTCCCGGATAGACCTTACCACTGGAGAAGTAGTAGATATTCAACCTCAGGCGGGAGCCAACGAACCACCCGAGCGTTTTAACTGGGATTCCCCTATTTTAGTGAGTCCGCATGCTTCTACCCGTATTTATTTTGCCTCACAGCGCGTTTGGCGTTCTGATAATCGAGGAGATAAGTGGACAGCCATTTCCGGAGACCTTACCCGAAATGAAGAGCGTATAGAGCTGCCCATTATGGGTAAAAAACAATCGTGGGACGCTCCCTGGGATTTTCTAGCTATGTCTAATTACAATACCATTACCTCCCTTGCAGAGTCTCCAAAACAGGAAGGGCTCATTTATGCAGGCACTGATGACGGTATGATACAGGTTACTGAAGATGGCGGGGCCAACTGGCGAAAAATAGAAGTAGGAAACCTGCCCGGTGTGCCGCCTACTGCTTTTGTAAACGACATTAAAGCAGACCTTTTTGATGCCAATACCGTTTACGTAACACTCGATAATCACAAATACGGAGATCTTGCTCCTTATTTACTTAAAAGTACAGATAAGGGTCGTACATGGAGATCTATAAGAGGAAATTTGCCAGACCGCACCCTGGTATGGCGAATTGTACAAGATCATGTAAAACCCGAACTCTTGTTTGCAGCTACTGAATTTGGTATCTATACCTCTCTTAATGGTGGCCTGAAGTGGATTAAACTAGATGGAGGTGTTCCTACAATCTCTTTTAGAGATCTGGCTATACAAAAAAGAGAGAACGATCTGGTGGGCGCTTCCTTTGGTCGTGGTTTTTTTGTACTGGATGATTATTCTCCCTTACGTGACATTACAGATACTCAACTCAAAGAAGAAGCACAATTGTTTACCCCTCGTGATGCCTGGTGGTATGTACCAAGACCCGATATTAGTTTTGATGAAGAAAAAGGAAGTCTGGGAGCCTCGCATTACGTAGCACCCAACCCGCCTTTTGGAGCGGTTTTCACCTATTATCTTAAAGACGAACTCAAAACCACACAACAAAAAAGACGTGCTTTAGAAAAAAATAATAAAAACAAAGACATTATTTTCCCCGGGTGGGAAGCCGTAGATGCCGAACGTACGGAACACAAACCTAAAATACTTATTACGGTTACTAATGCTGAGGGGAAAGTAGTAAGAAAAATAGAAGGGCCGGTAAAGGCAGGATTTCATCGTATTTCTTGGGATCTGCGCTATCCTGCTCCCGAAGCGATCTCTCTTAAAAACACATCAGGAGAAAATCTGGAAGGGTTTTTGGCGCCTCCGGGAAAATATTCTGCTTCCCTTTCAAAAATAGTCAACGGGCAGGTAACTTCTCTTTCACGCCCTGTATCATTTACAGTTAAACCCCTTAGGGAGGGAGCCATACAAGGGGCTCCTATCTCAGAAGTTGCTGCCTTTTGGAGAAATTATGAAAACCAAAGCGCCCGTGCCTCACTTCTGTCTATAGATATGCAGAAAGCACTTAAAAGAGTTACAGCCATGCAAAAAGCAGTCTCCCGGGCACACAGTGCTCCCGGTAACCTGGATGCAAGGCTTTATGACCTGCATCAGGAACTTGAAGCTATTAACATAACACTCAACGGAAACCCTTCAAGACAACAAGTAGGTGAAAAAAATGTGGCCACTGTAAGTGACCGTATGTTTTCTATATATCTAGGGATTGGAAACGCTACTTACGGCCCTACGGAAACACATAAAGAGAGCATGCGTATTATAGAAGATCAACTTGCAGCCATCTCTCAAAAACTGTCTCAGGCTACAAGTAGGCTTGATACACTTTACAAAGCACTCATAGATGCCGGTGCTCCTTTTGTAGAAGATTAAAACTATACATAAAAAAACCGGCCTGAGATTTTCAGGCCGGTTTTTCATTGATTACTTATTCCAGTACGCTAAATTGTTTCAGTGCCTGTTTTGTTATCTCGTTATCTGTTTAAAGTGAGATTAAAACAATGCCAACCTTCTCAGGTATGGAATGATAAAAATCATTAGTAAGCATCTATGCTCTTTTAACATAAAGCCTGGAAAGAAAAACTTATACGCTGCTAACCAACTGCTTCTTGTTGGTTTAAAATTGAAGAAACGTATGCACCTGTTTTGCTATTTCCAGTTCTTCATTAGTAGGTATCACCAATATCCTGACTTTGGAGTTGGCAGCACTAATATCACAAATACCTTCTTCTTTTGATTTGTTTTTAACAGAGTCTATCTCCATTCCCAAATAGTCCATATTCTGGCATATCATGCTCCTGAGCAATGAAGAGTTTTCTCCGATACCTGCAGTAAAAATGACCGCATTCAATCCATTCATCGCTGCTGTGTATGCACCTATGTACTTTTTAATGCGATACGCATTCATCTCAAGTGCCAGGAGACAGGCCCTGTCACCATTTGTAGCTGCCTTTTCGATATCTCTTAAGTCATTGAAACCTGTTAAACCCAGCATACCACTTTTTCGGGTTAACAGGGTATTCACCTCGTCAAGTGTATATCCAAGAGAGTTCACGAGATAGAAAACGATGGCGTGATCTATATCACCGCTTCGCGATCCCATAATGAGTCCGGTAGATGTTGAAAAACCAAGGCTGTGATCTATACTTTTTCCATCTTTAACCGCTGTCATACTGCACCCGTTTCCCAGATGCACAGAAATAAGTTTTCCGGATGAACCCTTTTCAAGGAACGCAACGGCTTTCTCTGTAACGTATTTATGGCTAATGCCATGAAAGCCGTACATCTGGATTCCGTGTTCTTTAAAAAGAGTTTCCGGGATCGCATACTTACGAGATAGTAAGGGTATGGTATTATGAAAGGCGGTATCAAAAACAGCTACCTGACTCGCTGCCGGAAAAAACTGTTGGGATTGCTCAATACCCTCCAGGTTGTGGGGATTATGAAGTGGTGCCAGGGGAAAAAACTCCCGGATTTTCTGTTTTACGATTTCATTTATAAGTGTTGCCTCTTCAAAAGCACTGCCTCCGTGAACTACCCTGTGCCCAACGGCTTCTATTTCTTCAACATTCTGTAAAACTCCCGTGTCAGGATGTGTTAATAAGGCAGTTATTTTTTCAATAGCGGTCTTATGATCAGGCAGGACCTCCATTTTCTGCTCAGAGCCTCTTGTGGTTTTGTGATGTAAAACCGCTTCCGGGCTACCTATGCGTTCGGCCATTCCCTTGCATAAAATATGTTCCCCGGGCATTTCTATGATCTGATATTTAACAGATGAACTTCCTGAGTTAATAACGAGTATTTTCATTAGTTTCTTTTTTAAAGACCCTGTGCCTGAATAGCGGTAATCACTACGGTATTAAAGATATCATCGGCTGTACAACCTCTGCTAAGGTCATTAACGGGTTTATTAAGCCCCTGTAGCATAGGGCCTATGGCCAGGGCTCCCGTTTCTCTTTGTACTGCTTTATAAGTGTTGTTACCTGTGTTGAGATCGGGAAAAATAAACACACTGGCCCGGCCGGCTACTTCCGAATCGGGAAGTTTGCTTTTGCCTACTTCCATATCTACGGCAGCATCGTACTGAATGGGCCCTTCTATTTTGATTTCAGGACGCTTTTCTTTAACTATTCTTGTAGCTTCACGTACTTTATCCACATCTTCTCCCATACCGGAACTACCTGATGAGTAGGACAACATGGCCACTCGGGGTTCTATGCCAAAAGCCTTACTGCTATCGGCAGAAGCTATGGCGATCTCTGCCAGTTGCACCGCTGTGGGATTAGGGTTGATCGCGCAATCTCCAAAAACGGTAACCCGGTCATCCAGACACATAAAAAATACAGAGGACACCAAAGATACCCCAGGTCTTGTTTTGATAAATTGTAAGGCCGGCCGTATGGTATGTTGGGTGGTATGCACTGCTCCGGAAACCATACCGTCTGCATGTCCTTTATATACCATCATACTTCCAAAATACGATACATCTTCCATAAGGTCACGCGCCATAGCAGCATTCACATTTTTGTGCTTGCGCAATTCATACAAGGTTTGTGCGTATGCATTGAAGTTCTCTGATTTTCTGGGGTCTATGATCGAGACTTTGTCGAGGTCTAATTTGATATCATGCCTTTGGATACGGTTTTCTATTTCATTGCGATCTCCCAGTAAAGTGATCTGTGCAGCCTTAAGAGCCAGTAACCTGGCCGTAGCTCTGAGTATACGCTCATCGGTCCCTTCGGGCAAGACAATGTGTTTTACATCATTTTGTGCCTTTTTCAATAAATGGTACTGAAACATACGGGGTGTAACTCCGGCTGCTTCGAAAATATTGAATTTTTCTTCCAGTTCTGTAACGGGTACATACGTTTCAAAATCTCTGATGGAAGCAGTGATCTTTTGGATATTTTCAGCATATATACGGGGCTTTATCTGCCCTATTCGATTGGTAAGGGCAAACGTACCTTCTTTAGCAGATATTACCGGGAATACATCGGTCAATCCGTCTATAAGCTTCATTACCGGTGCTTCGGGAATAAGTCCTCCCGTAAGGACAATACCAGATATGGAAGGATAGTTTACAGACTGATGGGCCTGTAAAGCCCCAAGAATAATATCTGCTCTGTCTCCGGGGGTAATGACCAAACTGTCTTTTTTAAGATGTGTTAGGTAATTACGTAACTGCATGGCCCCAACACTATAACATCCTGCCTGATTATTTATATGCTCTTCTCCAAAAAGCACTTCTCCTTCTACTTCGTCAAGTATCTCTTTTATGGTAGGTTGTGACAGTTTGACATTTTGAGGGATAACACTCACTAAAACCTTTTCAGGCAGGCTTTTTCTCAACTCTGCATACAAGGTTTCCCTGATATCCGAAGATACTTTATTTGCTACCACCAGTAACACCTCGGCTCCTTTTTCCATAAAAGAGTCATACGCAATACGCATATGGCTCACCAATTCATTAGGGGTCTTGTGGGCTCCGTTTGCAATAATGATAGAAGGGATCCCCAGGTTTTTGGCAATAAGTGCATTCATGTCCCATTCAAAAATGGCACCTTCTCTTGAAAAATCGGTACCTTCTACCAAAACGAAATCAAACCGCTCTTCCATCGCTTTGAATTTGGAAATGATACCATCCATAATACCACTTTCATCTTCATGTTGCTTTTTTTCCACAATTTCACGATGCCTGAATGCAAAAGCTTCTTCAAACTTTTGATCCAGATTAAAATAGGAGGTAATGGTATTTATATGATTATCTTTTTGCGGATATTTCATGTCATCAATAACCGGCCTGAAATACCCTACTTTTGGCGTTTTCCCTAATAAAAGTTCCATTAGACCGAGAGACATAATAGATTTTCCACTATTGGGCCCGGTAGTGGCGATGTAGATGGCTTTATTCATGTGTTGCCTTTAATGTTTATACGATTGATGATTTTACAGATATTGCAGGTTTTGTATAGAAATATACAGTTAGTATATCTAAAACCGGTACTATATACTCTTCTCTTCGCAAAGATAGGAAGGTCTTTATATCTGTAAAAATGACAACTATCAGTAAACAGAAGCCATACAAAGATTTCACGATTTATTTACAAAGGCATTAGGTCTTGTAAATTTACGAAACCTGACATTGTGTTTGCCCGGCTTGTTCTATAGATATAACCCCACCCCACAAACAGTTAAGTGAGCAGGTATCATTTAACGAAGGTATATTGCCAATGAGTACATCGGTAGTACCGGGTACCCAGGGGGTAACCGTAGCCGGAATGCAGGGCATTGGTGTGAGTACTCCCAGGGCTGCAGTAGTTGCGGCTGCAACGGTGGGGTTAGCGAGAGAAGAACACATCCCAAAAGGCGGAATATTGACAATAGGTATATTGTCCATTATGGTTGCTGCCGGCATATTGCTGGTCATAACCCGATTGGTTGGTAACACTATTAACGAAGACGGAGCCGCTCCAAAAGAACAGGTCATAGTGGCTCCCATGCAAACTTGTAATGGCATAATTATAAGGTTTTATTCGATTTTCGGTACTCTCTTCGAATACCGGTTACAATATCTGTTAGTTTTAAAATTTTCTCATTTCTTTTGGCAGCTTCCAGAGCACAATACCGCAACACATTGATCATTTCACCACCACTAAGTTCATATTTTTCCGAAAGCATTTGTATATCTACATTTTCTTCCATCTCAAAAGTATCTGTAAACAGGTTTTTCCATAAGAGGGCACGTTGTTCTACTCCGGGTTTCGGAAAATAGATCATACTTTGAAATCTTCTCGAAAAAGCTTCATCTATATTAGTATGTATATTGGTGGCCAAAATCACTAACCCTGAAAAATCTTCTATGCGCTGCAAGAGATAGGCTATTTCCTGATTGGCATAGCGGTCATTAGCCCCTCTGGTTTGTGTTCTCTTCCCAAAAAGGGCGTCTGCTTCATCAAAAAAGAGTATCCACTCTTTATTTTCTGCTTCATCAAACAGTTGCCCGAGGTTTTTCTCGGTTTCCCCAATGTATTTTGATACCAATTGTGACAAATCTACTCTAAAAACAGGCCGGCCGGTCTCTTTTCCCAGTAAAGTGGCTGCCAGCGTTTTCCCCGTTCCCGGAGGCCCATAAAAAAGGGCCCTGAATCCTGATTTAAGATTCTTTCGTAAATGCCAGTGGTCAAGTATGGTCTCACTGTGAATAAGCCATTCTTTGATCTCTTTAAGATCTTCCATTACATGATCATCTACAACAAGGGATTCCCACTCCAGTTCGGTCATTATTTTCTTTGCCGGAAACCTGGCACTATATTCGGGGAGATGTTTTTTGCCGGTAGTAAAAAGACCCATGTATTCATGAGAGATCACTAAACGACTCTGTAAGCTGGTCTCCTGTTCAGTATCGCGAACCAGAATACCTTTCCTGAAAAACATATGATTGGGGTGAAACTGTTTCATAAAAGCAAAACGTTTATCCAGATCGTCCCCACATACTATAAAACAAGCCGTTTCCATAGTGGGAAAAAAACCTGCTTTTGCCGTATCACGAATACCTCCAAATTCTGAAAACTCACTGTTTAAGTTCTGATTTCTTATCAGAAAAACATCGAGGCTTTGTGGTTTTATATGGGGCAACAAGGCTAAAACTAATACCAGGCGCTCTGTAAAATCAAGTGTTCTGTTCTTTACAAACCCTGCATATGGGCATACCTGCCCGTCAAACTGTGGGGGAGCGTGCTCAAAAACGCAAGCATGGTCACTCTCATTTTTAAAATATAATGTGAGACGGGTATCTACCACCTTTTCAAACCAACGGATCTCTTCCCCTAAAACTTTTGCTGTATTTTTTGTAGTTACCTCCATTCGGTTTTTAATGCTTTTGTCATCCAACTGAGTTTTATTGTGCCAATGCTCCAGGGGAGCTGATCTAACAACATATCAAAAGGTTTCTGTTCCACGCGAAGGTAGAACATCTCCTCTCCGGGTTCCAGCTTACCGTCTCTTTGTAAAAAGGTTTCTCGTAAACCCGCTACAGATGTATTTTTAAGTACAGACCATTGTTTAATAACCGCTTCCAGAAGACTTTCTGCTATCTCTTTGTGTTGTTCTTCCAGAAGAATCACTCTTTTAACAGGTTCACTCACCGGAAAACCACACAGCACTTTACTCATGGGCAGATGATATTCTTCGGCACCTGTATTTCCGGTTGCTGTGTAATGCAGTAAATGTATTGCCTTGTATATAGCCTCTGTATTTATAAATGTACTGTTCTCCATGAATCCGCATTTTGTAAAAAGCATCCCCAGAAAAGGTGAAATGATCACCAAACCGGCAGTGTTCACAAAAATGGGGTTTTTCAACTCGCGGGGTTCTTCTTCTCCCAGTTTTCTATAATCCTGATCTTCAGGTATTTTGCTGCGCCGTACTCTATTTGAAGTATCTGTAAAAAGAGTTTTCTGAAAAAGATAAGATATTACCTGTGCATCTTTCATTTCCTCAGAGTTATACCTAAGCATTTGTTTCTCATACATATTACCAAATACCTTAACGGCCTTATATTTGCCCAGAACCTGCAAAATAACTGAGTACAAAAGTTCTCCCCAGTTTTTATGGCCCCAGGTATTCATCCCCCCGGAACCGATCTTAAGAAGTACCAGTTGAAAAAAGGCCTTTTTTAGGGCTTTAGATTCCTGAGTAGAAATAAATACTTCCAGTTTTCCAAAAACAGTAATTGCTTCATCCAGATAAGCTTCCTGTACCGGGTTTATTTGCATTCGAATTACCCTAACCACCCGGGTGGGTTCAAGATAGTTGACTAACCCTTCACGAAAGGCATGGGTGGTCATCCACTCTCTTAACTGATTGGGGTAATTGTTCCCTACCCACTCCAATTGTGAAATAAGGGAGTTTTTTTGATCCTGATCTGTAAATTGCCTGTATCGTATTCGCTTAAAAAAAACATGTAATTGTGAGGTAATGGAAATAGTTTTCTTTTCCGGGTACGCATATAAATGGAGTTTCTTTAACAAATTGGATACTGCCTTTTGAACGGTCGTATCTCCAGAATGAGCATTTATTTTCTGTAATGAGGTTGCTAACAACTCTGATAGCCCCGGATTTTTAAGCCAGTCAGTTTGTGATATCCATTTTTCAAAAAGCGGTTCAAACCTACCCCCAGAGGTATTTTTTTCTGTTAAGGTCCATTCCAGCAGGTCACTTTTAAAAATTGCCAGTTGTTGGTGTGATAATAACCCTAAGGGAAGTAACTGCTTTTCAAATACCGCCAGAAGGGTACTGGAGAGGTTGCTAAATGTTTTTTGCGAAGAAGTGTCATACTTATTAAGTATCCACTGATAATTTTCTTCATTAAGAAAGGCATGCCAACGCTGTTGCTTTGCATGCTCCCGTATCGTTTTCAAAAGAGCCTTTTCATGAGTTGTGTTTAGTGCAAGAACTTTAAAAAAGGCATTAAAATCATGATAAGAAAACGGTAGGGCCCACCATGGAAATACGCCTTCTCTTACAGTATAAAAAACTACATTCTTTTTATACTCCACACTTTTTTGCAAGTGTGCCCTTTGGAGAATGCCTCGCAGTTCTTCTGAGGCTTCCAGTTTTAGAAGGCGCTGGTATAAAAGGTTTTCTTCTTCTGACAGTTTGGAGGAATCAAACCACTTAATAAGTGCTGTCAGGAACTGATCTATTGAGATGCCATACCGGTGCCCGTACATTTTCATTTCTTTAATAGCCTCACGCTTCCAGGCTGCATATCCGGACGTTTGCTTAAGCAACCGCGAAAAGTGTTTTTGTAAACGGTGTAACATCCAGTTATTTACTCGAGTGGTTTTGTCTGCAGGAGTAGAAGAATGTATTTCTTCTCTGTAAAAGGAGGATGTTTTGAGTTCCAGAAGTTTTCTTTGCAAAAGGCCGGTCACACTTTTTGATAAATGTTTCAGTAAACGATCTAACAACAAATCTACCGGTACATTGATTTTGTCTGACTGTAAACGCAACAGGGTGACTACTTTTTCACTCCATACAGAAAAATTGGGGTGATAAGCTATGACTGATGCTATTTTATCTTCAAGAGTAATAAGTATATGCGGGTCTATACTGCTTTCTTTACTACTTTCATTTGTGCTTTGAATGCTTTTGTTTTCTTTGTCTGCTCCTACCTGACCGGAAATTTTGTTGTTGGCATCAGTCGCAGTCTCTTTTTCCTGATATTCATAAGGATTATGCAATACAAGAGATATTTGTGTATCTACAAATGTCAATGCTTCGGGAGAGGAAAAGCTTATTTCGAACTGCCTGCGAAGTACTCTGAGTAATGAAAATGCGTCCAGGGAAGTTTCTCTGGACCAATGCGGAAGTTTTTCACGAAACCACGCATCCCATAAATGTCTGGGTTGATTTTGTACAAAGTGTAAAATTTTATCTCGCAGCACAGCTATTCCTCGTACGGGGTACAGGACAGAAGTACCGGCAAGCTCTTCTGGTTCTTTCTTTTTCTGTTTCAAAAAAACACTCAGTGCTTCGGAAACATAAACCGGCACCTCTTTATGTGTTTTTATATTCTGCCAAAGGTGGTAGAGGGATTCTTTCTGAGTATCAAACTCAGCATGAATGGCTTCTAATATAGCGATAATAATGTTTGTTTTATCCCTGCTTACCAGATGATAGGCCTCTAAAATAAGGAACTCTTTTTTCTGCCACAGATCACGTACTGATTTTTCTGCTATTGAATTTTCTGTAGTTTTAAGGGTTCGCAAGGTTTCAAAAAAACCAATGGCTATGGTAAGGTATTCTTTTTGAACTAAACCTAAAAAGAGACTTAAAAGCTCTTTATCTGCTATAGCCAGTAAACGTGCTTTGGATAAAGGTTCTGAAAACCATTTCTCTACATAATTTTTATACTGGCGATCTTTACTTTTTAACAGCTTTTTAAAATACCACAGCAACTCTTCTTTTGAACGAACACTCGTTTCGGAAGTGAAAATCCCTGTCTTTACATATTCATCAATATGTGTAATTAACTGCTTTGTGGAATCGCCAGATATTGACGTGGAAATATCTTCGAGGTGACTACCGGTAAAATGATCTTCAGTGAGTTCTTTTAAGATCTTTCTAAACTCATACTCCGGTTCGTTTGTCGGCGTGCTCACAATGCCCTGAGACAACAACTGTAACAGAAATGTATAGGTGAGCCTGTACTTTTCTGCTGTTTTTTGCAACAGATACTGTAAAAAGCTTTTTTTGTTATAATAGCTGCGGGATTCTACGAAAAGATAGGCTAGTATAATCTCCCATAAAACGTTTTTGAAATTGAGAGATGAAACTTTTATTATCTGGTTTTTTTCCTGCTCTTTGTACAGGCTTTCTTTGTAAGGAAGTATATAACGGCTCTCTTCAGGTTTAACGGCTTGTACTATTTGCGTCAATGCTTCAACCTGCAGTTGCAGAACCATGCGTTTTCTTACCACTTCTTTTTTACCAATAACCTTTAGCATGGCTGTAAGATCATCTTTGGCTTCGTACACTAATTCTTTGACCAGTGAGGTAGGTGATTTACTGCCGGTATTCCAGTTAAAATAGCCTTTTTGCAAAAAGTATCTGAGTGCTTCCAGTTTACCTGTGGATATACTGGTTTTTTGCCCCTGGTGTGGCGTTTTACCGGATAAGTTGTACCTTAAAAAATTAATGAGTGCTTCTTCTATACGATCTGCCAGTTCGTTTTCATAGTTATCTATAGAAAGAACTCCCAGGTCCAGCTCTACTAATTGAAAATTATAAATATGGGTTTCCTCATCAAACTCTGTCAATATTCTATCAATGAGTTGCGCTATTTGGGACTCCTGTAACAAGCTTATCGCAGACTGTATTTTTTGGGCCTTTTCTTCATTCTGAAGTGTTATTTCATAAGCCTGCTCACGAATGGTATGGTGTCCTGATATTTTCAATTTGCTGTTTTTGATGTATATCCCTGAATCAATGTTATAAGCTGATATGCCAGATCCATCTGTTCTTCTGTGAGTGTATTTGAATATATAATTTCCAGCCACTGAAAATATACATTCTCAAATGTGATCATTTCTTCGAGATCTATCCAACAGGACTCACAGGCTATGTGTACGGGAGCCTGTTCACCAACAATATTGTCAAATTTGGTCCTGAAATTATCGTCCTGAAAGCGTACGGGCCAGGCCGGGAGAATAAAGCTCATTTGAAATGAAAAAAAGCTTTCTTCCACTTTGTTTTCCCCATAATACGCTGTATAAACAACTTCAGGGTCGAATTGCCATTGCTGGAAGGAACGTAGTTTTTCAACAATCTCTTTAATCTCTCCCAATGCATCGTGCACTGTATCAAAACGTTCAACACTTGTAGCCAGTTGTTCTCCTTTTGAATCAAAAATCTGGATGGAATATGTTTCTCCCATTTTAATGGGTCTTAATTGTAGTGTTCCATCCCTATACAGGTTAGCTACAATTTCATTAACATATATATTTCTTTCATAATTGGAACTGAGATAAGCCTGCTCGAAGGTAATGGTTTTGTTTTCTCCGTAAGACAGACAAAAAGAAAAACCAAAAAAGTTTCCATGATAAGGAGGAGCGAGCAGAATATGTTCTATCATGTAAATACCTTCGGTAGCTTCGTTGAGCTCAACCAGAAAATTTATACAATAGGCTACTGCTTGTTTTGCCTCTTCATTTGTATTGGCTATATGTACAATACTCGCTTTTTCTCCTTTTGTTTGGAAAAGTACATAATACGCTTTGTTTATATTGCCCGCAGTAGATTTTATATGGTAGTTTTCTTCCAGAACACCTTCTCTAAGGACATCTTTTAAGATGGTGCCTGTATTTCCCATGAAATAGAAAGAATTTCTCAGGTTATCAACATTTTCATCAATGATCACAATATCATCAGGGGCTATTATTTGATCTTTATCTTTCGCATATACTACTTCCAGTTTCTCACTAATACTATCTAAACCGCCTTTTCTTTGGTAGATCTTGATCCCTGATTTTTCAACGATATCTGTTAATGAACGGATCATTACTTCTCGTATTCCGGTTAATATGGCTATTTTTTGAATAAGTCCCGGGATAAGCCTGTTCTCTTTGTCTTCTATCTTGTTATCACGGGTAATTTTAACCATACGTGTATAATCGTATGCTTTGGCCCGGTTATAACTAAGTTGTGCATAATTGGCCACTAATTTTCGTTTCCATGATAATAGTTTGTGTTCAAAAAGCTCATCGGTCAATTTTTTTCCATAACAATTGGTATTTATTTTTCTGAGAGCATATGTGGAAAACTGTTCACTAAATCGAGCCAGAAGATTATCTGCTACATCATTAAGCCTTTTCACTGCATTATTGTCAAATAGTGCATTGAGATCATTTAAAGTACGCTCCCATTGTTCTAAAGCTTCTTTTTGGTCTTCATCTTCATTTTCTTTAATGAGTTCTGCCAGTCCATTTATATCATTCAATGTCTGAGAAAAATAGGACTGTACTGTATCATCATTTACATCATACAAATTATATACATGTGTGAGTTGAGCCAGGAAATTGGTCATTAACTGGTCAAAAGGCAATAAGTAAGCTTTTAACTGGTTTGCCTGGGCATAACGTTTGGCAGGCAGGCCCTTCTGTAACCCGAATGCTCCTATGCCATACACCCTGGGAAATTGGTTTTGGATAGAGTAATAGGACGCGAGATCCATAAACTTTCCTTTGGGTATCTCTATTTCATTTACTGATTGTGATACGGAACGGAAATTACCATAATTCATAGCTTCCATATAGGAGAGCTTTTTTTCAACCTCTTCCAGATCGGGGAAAAACCGTATCCCATTATTTTCAAATACCAGGTTTTTATTAGTTTTGGGAAACTCTAAACTGGGGGTACAATTCTCGGGAATGGCTATTTTTTCCTGTTGAATGAATTTTAAGCGACCCTCTTCCGGGTCTAAGGTATCGTGATACGCTAACTGAAATTTATCAACACTTACCACACCTTCTATTCGGGCAATAAGTTTCACTAGGTCTGAAGGTACAATAAAACGAAGTCTTTTTTTTAAATGGGTACTCTTAATAAAACCATTTTTAAGTAAGGGGCCGTTAAATATTGCATCTACATCTTCATGGGCTGCTTTTAACTCCCATAGCGAAAAAAACTTGGGGTCATGTGAGAGGTAATCATTTATTTTATAAAAAATATTGGCAAATACTTCTTCTCCATTGGCTTCAACGTCAAGTGTAAGGTTTAAATGTAAATAGAGTTTAAATTGTTCGAGTAGAGTAACATCGTAGATATCTTCACAAAGATTTCTGTGAGCATGGTACAATTCTTTCACCTCATTAACAATACGATTCTCTTCCTGTTTAAGATCGACTTTATTAGAAGAGTAGTCATGTAATTCTACATAAATGTGATATAACCCTTTAAGGTTACTTTGCGGGTTTTTTGAAGCATCTGCACTAGAAGGTGCATTTTGAGGCCGTATCCAAACATTTTTCACATTTTCTATCTCATCAATGAAGATCTTTCGAAGATCTGTAATGGTAACAGGATTGGTAGTAAGGATTACAGAAGGTATAAAGAAACCATTATCTCCTGATTGGAGATGGCTTCCTTTAGACTCTGTGAGGATGTCCTGTATAGGAGTATCTGTTTTATAGGCAAGATCGGTTAGGGTATATGCTAAGTTTTCGAGTATAGTTACCCCGGGATCATGCTCATTATAATCCGTCCATATTGCTCCCGAAAGCTGTTGCAGTATTTGAACACCTTCCAGGTACATATCCTCATACTTACCGGAATCACGTTCTGATTTCTCAATATACCCTTTATTTGAATCGGTTGCCATGAAGCGTATAAAATTTATTTATTAAAAAGCGACATAATATCGTTATCCCACAACTTGGTTACATAAAACTTAATATGCTCGTCTGCTCCGTAATTTGAACGGGTTCGTAATTGTAGAGAATAGTTAAAGGTGCTGCCTCTCCATCGCAGGGAAAGTTTGTTCCACCACCAGCCATAATGTGCCTGTACGGTTCGTATTTTACTACGTGAACGTCCAAAGGTGCTCAAAGCATTTGCCTGTAATAATGCATACTTTCCTTTTTTTTCTTTTCCTACCTGAGCTACAATTTCAAAAGCATTACAGCCATCAAGATTGGTGACTATATCGTGCCATTGGCCATCTGCAGGAATGGTATCCATTTTGTAGGTTCCCACGCGACTGCTGGCACCCAGTATCCCGTTTACCTCGAGGGTTGTAGCTGGTTTGGTAGTATTTACGCCTACGTTCCCCCCTTTTTGAAAAAAAAGACGTGTAGGGGTTTCCTCTTCAGAAACAGGTTCTATAATACCTAATCCCTGACCTTCCTGTTGCACCAGCTCTATACTCCATCGAGGCAGGTTATCCTGAATTTTTTCATAAAAGCTTACCAGACGGTCTGACTCTTTCCCTTCGGGAGATAGTATCAGTCCGTCTTCCAGGTTCTTTGATATCCCATCATCTACCTTGTTGATCATAGAATCAATAAGACTCGCAAAATTATTGGCATCGGGCCTGCTGCCATTACTAAAGATCGATTTTAGCGTATCTCTGTTTAAGGGTTTCTCATTCATTTTTCTATGATTTAGCTTTAAATACAAAAATTGCGTTGTAGGGCTTTTTATCCCGTTTTTTCTTATCTATTTCACTATCTTCAGGAATTTCAGGTGTAGTATCCCGGGCTGTGTGCTCAGGTGCCTTATCTTCCAAAATAAGATCCAAACCTATTTCCATATTGCCAATACCCGCCCGGAGATCACTTTCCTCAGAGTTACTGGCATTGAAACTGAGAATCTGATGCTGATTTACCGGTGCGAGAATAGACCAGGGCGTGGTCGTTTTTATTTCTTCACTATCCCTGTACACCCCTAATAAATAGTTGTTGGTACCTTTTTGTACAATATGTTCTATTACCAGTTTTTTTACATTTTTAATGTAGGACAGGTTTTCCATATAACTTACCAGCATGGTAGGAACTACGGTACCTCCTATGCCCCCCACCCCATTTTCCAGTTTTGATATGGGGGAAAGAAAGTTTGAAATATCTGTATTGAGCAGGTTCATATAAAACCCGCCCTGATCTTTGGGTTCCAGGGTAATTATGCATTTCACCAATAAATATTCTACTACCGGATTAACTACCTGAATGTTTACAAAAGGTCCTGTTAAATTCATAAGAAAGGCCTTCATACGTTCTAAAACATCACTGTTATAAAAAAACGGGGCCGTGTGTGACCACTGATTACTGAGAACGATCACTTTTACTTCACCGGGTACCGATCTAAAGTCTTTATTGAGATTAGTACATTTTACTACCCGTACCGAATCGAAGTTTTCAAGAATTAACCTTTCGTAATCCCAAATGGAAATGGCTCTGTCTTTATGTCGTAACCGTTCACTTACCCGGTTATAGAACTGGGTTTCTGTTTCTACTTTTCGTCCGCCGAAAGAAATTGTGGGTTGTTTAACGCTTTTTATATCAGGGTGCTTTCCTTCTAGTTTAACAATACTGCCGGCAGGAATATCACGTCCCGTTATTTCGGGATTATCACTTATACAAACTGTACTTACAGCATTCATATATATACCCCTGATAACCGGATAATACGACGCATTTTTAAAAGCTGAGATGCGTATCCAATAGGTATTATCTTCCTGCTCATCAAACATCTGTTTGGTATAGGGAAGCGTAAGCTCAATGATCCCAGATTTTATAAATCCGTTGGTATCATCAAAAATAATATTTCCGTCTTCAAAAGGCACCCATTGGTTAAGGCGGTAATATTCCCATGAGAGCTTATCTTTTCTGAGAGCGTTAAATACAGTAGCGCTGGAAAGTTCAAAATATACAGAAATAGTGGTACTGGCTGTAACTCCGCTTAACCCAAGAAAAAGATATCCTTCAGCTTCAAAATCGGGCAATAAAGTGTTTTTATACACAATCTGATCTGTGATAACGGGTTCCGGGCCAAACGGTGTAATATGTGAAAAGGTGCCGGTATTCTCTCCGCTTACTGTATTTTTAGAAAGTTCTTCGTTAAAGATCAGGGTATCAGATGCTTCATAATTTAATGAAATCCCACTTACTTTGGGTACAAATGGTTTATTGGGATACGGGATCTGGGTTTTGTTTTTGGCATTGAAAGTGGCAATTTCTGTAAATTCTTTTTGGTACTGGTTATTGCCAAAACCATCTTCCGGTGCAGTAAGGGTAAGTTTAAAAAAACCACTTCGTGAATTCACGGTATATACTAAGGGTTCTTTCAACCTGAAATCCTGTTCACTTACCAACTTACCAAAACTGTCAAGATTAAGGTTACTCGTATTATTTAACTGCTCGCTCTCATAACCCTCGGGAGTAAGAGCTTTATGTGTTTGAAAAAGGGGTGCCTCTAAAGAGGGGTCGTGATTAAGGGGTAGCCAGTACCCATTAGATAATACTGATAAATGTACTTTAAATGAGCTGTTGGTTATATTTCCCGGATATCCATCATAATAGGTGGTAAACCCGCCATAATCTGCGGGTAATGAATCCCAGTTAAAACCAATGGTCATTGTATTGATCTGCTTTTGAAAGAGTTCACTTTTACCTATCATTACATACGACCCCACTTCCGGCAAAGGGCCAAATAGCTCAAAGACTTTTCCCAAAGGCATTTTACCAATTTGGTTATACAGAGATACATCTTTCATACGTTCAACACTTACCCTAATATGTATGGTATCTATAATAACACCCTTCAGGAAAGAATATACAAAAACGGGAGCGTAATCATTAAGTGACACTTTTATAGATGGCCATTGCAATGCACCCGCTGCTTTTTCCGAATATACCAGGGCGGGCGCACCACTGTCAAGTATTACCTGTAAGGTTAATGTATTCAGGGTTTCATCATACAGTATTTCATAGTTTTCAAAAAGGGCCCATCCTTTTTCAGAACTATACGCTATATTGAAAGCATTATTGAAAACGCTGGCAAAAGCGATATCCATACCTACTTTACGATTTTCTTTGATCTCTTTGAGTAATTTCCAAAGTGTATTTTGAGATGATTCTTGTTCCAGGCTGAAAACAATATCTATCTGGCGGTAGCCTTCGCTTAAGATAAGTACAGGAGAACCTATAATAAAACCAAGTGATGCGGCCTCTCCTTCATTTACTCTGGCATTTTTGAGGTACTTATAGTTAGAGCCAAAAAGATACCAGTTACTACGGTCGCTGGAGTCTAACCCATTGGTGACAAGATCTTTTTTAGTTACCGATGATATTAAAGGGAACTCGGTGCCCACTTTAATATAGGGATTGGAATTAAAAGCGAGCGTCTGTAGTTCTGTGATTTTGATTTGATTGGCAACGAGCGGACTTTTTGTTTCAAAAAGGATATCGGTTTTGCTTCCAAATAACTTTCCCGCAGAGAGGCGTGTTCCTTTTTCAATAAGTGCGTAAGGAATTGTAGGAAGCAGATCAAAAGATACAATGGTCTGGGTAGGGGTGCCATTATTAATAGTTTGTTGAAGAATATCTTTGTAATAAAAGTCCAGGTGTCTTCCCGAAAGAGTGTTAATATCTGCCTGTACTTTTTTAAACAGCAAGGCAAAGGCTATATACAACGCGTTATTGGGAAGGTGTTTATCTCTGCCAAAAAAATTCTTCTCCAGATATACTTTTGTAAACTGCTGGATATGAACAATGATACGATGAAACGTGTGAATTGCTTTGCTAATATCTATTGGTTTTCCAGTCGCGAAATTAGGCGGTGGCGGCATAAAACCGCCTACAGTAACGGGGTCTTCAGCTTCAGGCTCTTTTTTAACCACATCTTTTATAGCCGAAAGTTGGGTTTCATACTGGTCCAGATCCCTTTTTACATACATTAGAACATCCGAAAGTATATTCTTGATCTTATAGGCAAGCTTTTTTTCATTCAGGTCGTAGAGTTTTTGGTACCAGAAATTTATTTTACGGTACCACGCGATTAAGACTTTTACAGTGTTTAAATTCTCTGATCGTGATACTTCTGTACTTCTGTGGTTCCTTATAAGTTTATCAAGTTCATTTAACGGTTCATTAATAATGATACACATAAAAATTAAAGGGTCATTCTCTACAAAAACTCTCCAGTTACCTTCTTTCTCATTTTCAAGATTGTAATAATTAATATATTCCAGATAAGATGCAACATAGCCCATAACATCCCAAAAAGTACGTTGATCAATTCTAAACGAACTATCGGTGAGGTCTTTGTTAAACCTGTTATCACGTATGGTACCGTTTCTTCTATGGGTCATTCTTATTCCTGTTCGTGTGACGTGGTTTGTGTTACTTTTTCCTGATACAACTGAGGAATATCGGTTCCCTCTACTTTATAATATGGGAATACCAGATTAAACCTGGTATTGGTGGTTTCTATGGTATAATCAAGCTCAATACGTATAATACCTTCCTGGTAATCTGAATAATCAATTAGTACCTCGTTAAGATCAATACGAGGTTCGTAATTTATAATGGCAGTCCTGACGAGTTCTTTGAGAAAATGTACTTTTGAATTGGATATGGTATCAAACAGATAGCTCTGCAGGTCACAACCATATTCCGGTAGCATGGTACGTTCTCCCAGACTGGTACTTAAAAGTATTTCCAGAGATTGCCTTATATCTTCTTCATTGGCTACCATTATGATACCCCTGTTACCATTATTGCTGAAAGTAGGCGGAAAACTCCAACCCTGTCCCAAAAATGATTTATCTTCATCCATAATCTTAATTTATCATTACCGTTAAACCTTTTACACTCATTTGTCCGTCACTGGAAATAGAACATTGAGTACTTCCGGTAATACTGGCAGACTGATTTCCTGAAACAGATACAGTGGTACCACCGCTTAGCTCTGCAGACTGGTCTGCCGATATAGTTATGGAAGCTCCCTGTATTTTTACTTCATTTGAAGCCTTTAAAGTGAGGGCAGACTGACTTTCAACAACAATCCCACTGTCGTTCATTTGCATTTTATTACTATTCTGGTCTGTAATCGTGATCCCTTTGTCCTCATCACTAAATACCATAGTGTTCCCTCCCGGGGTAAGTATGGTTATCACTTTGTTCTCATCATCAAACTTAATCTGGAGTTTGCTTTGCGTGACTATGGTCTTAATAGTGTTTTTTTCATCGGGAGTTTCAGGTGCAGGGATGGAGCTGCTATACAAACTTCCCAAAATAACCGGGTAACGCGGATCATCATTCATAAAACCAAGAACTACCTCATCATTTACTTCTGGCATGAAAAAAGCACCAATACTGTTCCCTGCATAAAATGTAGATAAGCGGGCCCACACCATTTTACCCTCTGTACCCAGAATGGGAATTTCTACCTGTACCCTGAATTCATTATCAGGATCTTCATAAATTTTTTTAACAATACCGGTCTGCAATCCTTTTACTCCCGGTAATAATCCGGAAGCTATTGGTCCGGAAACGTTTGGACTCTCTGAAAACCATTCGGGTGAAAGCCCAATTCTGGTTTCGGTGATCCATTGCCCATTATCAATGGTATGAATAACTCCTGAAATAAAGGCGTTCCCGTCAAAACGGTTACTAAGCCCAATAAGTTTGATCGTACTGTTTACTTTTGCGAGAGCAGATCCCTGAAAAGTGGCATACCCTTTAAACCGGGAAAGTCGTGACTTAAGCAATGTAGCATCGGCCCATGTTTGAACATCATCCTGTGATAAGGGAACTGATGATCTGAGATTATTGGTTCCTGTACTTAATACTTCTGCCAGTGTATCTCCTGTAATATCTCCCTGTGTATTTACAGACGGGCTTTCTGCACTGGCGGTAATTACACTTTGTGAAGACATATCCCAGGCATTACCGTCAACACCGGAATATTGATAGGTAGCATCCAGTTCACCGTCAAATTCAATAACATCATACCCAAAACGCAATTGCAAAGCAGGGGTATCTGATACGGAAGGTTTTGCTACGGTAAGTTTTCCGCTATCGGTAGTTACGATCATTCCGTTTACTTCGGCTCTGCTTACAATAAAATCCCAATCGGTAGTATAATACTGTACTACTTCTTTATGTTCTACACTGGTAGCTGTTACACTGGGACTTAAACTGTAAGTACCTGCTATTTGCTCTATAATAGCACTGTCTTTACTATCAGTATAAATACCATTTTTCCTGGTTACTGTCATTTTTAATGCCTCATCTTTGCAAATTACCTGAAGCCTCGATCCACTGTGTTCATTTACCCTTATTATTTGTTTTACCACAATTCCTTTAAAAACACTGTCGTCTTTATTGTTATAGCCCAGTTTTATTTCAATTTTAGTACCTGGCTTAAATGTATCTGAGTTGGTAATCTCAAAGTCCTGCTGTGCCGTGCTACCGTCACGAAGTTCTATTTCTGCTTCGGCTATACGGTTTACATGACTCTCTACTCTTATAGACAACACTTCATACGTGCCGGGAATTTCACTACCATTTGACAAAATGGCAAAAGAGACAAGATTGGATCCTTCAACTATGGGAGAGCTTGGCATGAGGGTCTATTTTATAGGTGGCATGTATAGTTTTGTACCTGGTTTAATATTTCTGAAGTTTGGCAGGTTATTAAATTTAGCTACCTGAATGTAATAACTACAATCGCCATATACATCATAGCATATAAGTGGTAATGTATCTCCTTCTTTTACAATGACCATGTGAGTAAGGTCTGGAGATTTATTATTAGCTTCTCTTGCTATGAGATTGGCATCTATAGCCTCCTCAAACTTTACATTGACTTTTGCTCTTAAAGGGGTACCGTCTTTTTTAAAAAGCGTATAGTTTACGTCTAAGGAAGTGAGCTTGCATTTAAAAACCAAAGAGCCCCAGGAAACTATCAGGTAATTGGGTTCGTGAATACTCCCGTTATACACAAAACATACTTTCTTGAATTGGTCTAATTGTGTTTTTACCGGCACTGTATTATTTTCAATTGCTCCGGTGGCATCAAAATAGGCCTCAAATGAAATGGTTTCCGGTGGAATTCCTTTAAACTTAAGCGTAGTTCCCGGTGCACCCTGAGGTATAGAATTATCGTATCGCACCTGGTAATTATGGGTGTACGATGCCGGGTTGATCTTAATGGTACATTTGCTTTTTCCCTTGCCACTATACTTATTATTGGGATAGGCAATTATGGTCATTTTATTTTTTGCCATACTACCGCTCTTTAGTCCTGTTCAACTGTCTTTTTATTTCATTTCTGCATTCCCTGAGAATACTTTGCCGCAAACGGTCAAATTCTTCTTGATCGGATTCTTTTCTTTGAGAATCCTCAATTTTCACTTTAATCAACAGTTCTCTGATCTCAATAGGCATATCTATCGTATTTGAAAATAACTATAGGCAAATTCTAATGTTTCTATAGCGATCTCATTATTCATGGAGTTAAAATCGGAAATGGCCCATTTTACCGGCCACGCATTCACAAAGCTCCATGATTTCAGAGGGCTATTATTCTCATCGAGAAGGCTTACTATAATGTTTTTAGTTTCAATGGTTTCTTCCAGTCCACCTTCTAAGGTATCAATGCACCAGCGGGCGACATCTGAGTTTTTAGGTACAAACCCGCGTTTTAGCACCAAATTAGAATACTTTACAGTGGTGGGAACACGGTGTTTATAGCCGTTGATCCCACCTTCTGTAATTTCTTCTATTCCCATCTCCATCGAAATTCCGGATACTTCCTTGAATGAAGTATCTACCTTTCCTGAAGAACCAGAAAAAGACAATTGAAAATAAAATGAAACGGGTGGATATATAGGATCCATTATTTATTATCCGTTACTAATAGTTAAGCCTTCATGAACGAGTTCTAAGGTTTCTACTGCTACCTCATTGGCATCTGACTTTAAATCGGTGCCGGTGATCTTGGTAGGCCACGCATTTGCGAGTGTCCAGGTCATGGTAGGGCTGCCTTTTTCATCGAGCAACTGGATGGTAACGGTTTCTCTTTTAATGGTATTCATTTTAATGTTGTTATACCATTTCCAGAAATTATTGTCTTTGACAAAAATTCCTTTTTTGAGGGTAACATTACCGGTTTTAGCAATTCCAGGCATTTTAATGGTTGAAAATTGCTTACTGTCTCCATGCCTGTATTCTATGGCCTGAGTTTCGGTTTCTAATCCGGATACTTCCTGAAAAGAAACTGTGCTGTCCTGAGAGCCCAGATTTACTTTGAAATAAAATTTCGGTAAGGGCCAAATATTATCTTGGGTTGAACCGTCTGACATAATTGTAGTTTTTAATTGTTAGAAAATATTTTTTTTATCCTTTTTGCATTTCCTGCTGGAAGGTGATCTCAATGAATTCGGCAGGGTGAGATACGGCTACCTTTACGGCTACCCGCATGATTCCTTCAAGAATGTCCTGTCCTGTCATAGTACTTCCCAAACCTACACTTACTGAAAATGCATCGGTTGCTTTGGGACCAACCAAACCTCCCTGATTCCAGAGCCCGGTTAAAAAGTTACTTATCATACTTTGCACGGCTACCCATGTACTGGCATCGTTGGGTGCAAATACATACGCTTTGGCTGCTTCCTGAACTGATTGTTCAATGTAAATAAGTGTTCTTCTTACATTAATGTATCTCCAGTCATTAGAGTTACCATCCAGTGTACGTGCTCCCCATACCAGATTTCCTCTTCCTGCAAAAGCTCTAATGGCACTTACTGATTTTCCGTCTATAGGAACGTTAAGGTTTTCCTGCATTTCATTATCTATTTTTATGGCGGGTGCAACGGTACTTTGTATGCCTACATTGGCAGGAGCTACCCAGACCCCTTCGTTGTTATCTACGGAAGTGTAGATACCTGCCATGGCGGCACTGGGCGCCATTAGGTTCATATTTGCCATAATAGCTCCGGTAAGAAGCTGATATGATTTACTGAGGTTTTGTAAAATAGTATCTGCTTTTTCAAGAGGAACCTGAGGAGGGTTATTGGTATCTGTACTAAAGGCTGTTATAATTTTAGCCATATTAGGATCTAATACGCCTTTATTGTTAGTAAACTCAATAGTGAGCATCTGGGTTACCTCATTATAAGACTTCTTGTCTATGTTATTATAAGAGATTTCTGATGTTTGATATACAGTGGTATGTAACCAGGGATAATATACGGCTGCATAACTGTTAAACTTAGGATCCAGAGGCTCTACACTGTTTCTAAATTGTTCTATGCTTGTAGTACCTACCAGAGGCTCGGTATATCCTCCGGGAATATCTAAAATGGCTACTCTGCTCATCATTTCTCCACAGTGATTGATCATCTCGTTTTGAAGTGAATAGGCGTTTGCATATTTAGCCTGAAGATAGGTTGCAGAAGAGGGGTCTGCGGTTGGGTCCATGATCTCTACAACATCTGGTATCACCAGCATGGTAGGCTCTGACTCTTTTTTAAGTAATGTGATAGCATTCATGAAGTCAGTGGTATCGGTAATAGCCTTTTTGCTGTAATCGTACCCTCCTATACTCATTATATAACAGGTACCCCCCCCGTTTTCATAGAAAAACTTGATGGCACTGTACAAACGGTAGTTAATGGTAGTGGGCGTATTGTTATACGCATACCCGCCTGTGGAAAAGTCTGCATTGTTTATAATCTTATCAAATACGGCCTGTGCTTCTTTAACGGCTTTTTCCAGATCTGCTGCTTTGGTCGGGTCTTCGTTTTTTGCCAAAGCATCCTGTGCGGCAAGTAACGCTTTGATGTTAGGATCTGCCTGCGCATCGGTAAGTGCTTTGTTTGCAGCATCGTTAGCAGTTTTCGCATCGGCAGCAGCTGTTTTTTGCTCGGGAGTAGCATTGTCTCCTGCTTTTTTCACTACTTCGTTAGCAGCATCTAACGCAGCTTTGGTTGTAGCTACCTCTGCTTCGAGTGCTGTGAGACGATCCGGAAGAATACTGGATGTTATCTCATACTGTACCTGGGGTGCCGTGTTACCAAAAATGGTAAAGAATTCCATTAAGGAAGTCACACGCACCGCTTTGTTCAATAAACTTTTTCCGTTGAATGATGTTTGCCCTGTGTACCCAATAAATGCCGGTACGGCAGTGGGTACGGGAACAACGGAATTCCCAAAGGCATCCAGTTCCTGGATGTAAACTCCGGGGGTTTTCATGGTTGTTGACATAGATTTATGAAATTTGAATTAAACATATATAATAGTTGTTGTTAATAAAGATGTTTTTCCCTCTTCTTCCATTTGAATAAGGTCTTCTGTTTCCGGATTGGGGAGTTTGATCTCCAATCGGTTTTTTCTTTTTGAGAAATCATTGGTATAGGCAATTTCCAATTGAGGAGATTGTCTGGGAGCTTTAAAAAGGGGTAAGGGTTGAGGAGATGTAAACACCTGAGCGTTTTGTCCGCCTACAATAGAACGAGATACAGGGCCGTTAAATACAGTTTTATCGACCCCGGTAACTTTTATATCCTGTACCTGTATCTTTCGCATATCTGAAACCACTACCTGATATTGCCAAAGCACAGAACGCGTCTTAAAATCTAAAGAAAAGGTTTGACTTTCGGGATTAGCTTCCAGCAGAATATCTGTATCCACACACAAAATACCCAAACAATTTTCCGGTAATTCTTGGGTACAGAGCACGGTTTCGTTTAGCTCTCCATCCAGCCATATTTCATAAACCCCTGTTCCAAAAACTTTGAGATCAACGGGGAGTTGTGAAACCCGGGTTCCGTCCCACTTGTTTTGTATAAGTACATCTCCGGATGTGTTTTTAATTTCTACTTCTATTTCCTTTTTAGGAACTAAAACGGTAAAATTCCATGACTTTACAGGTAACACATCTGCTTTTGAAACAAAATCTTCTTTCTGAAGAAATCCTGTGTTATTTTTATTAATACCATTTTGGAAATAAAAAACCTCCTGTTCTCCCAGGGACGGGATCTGGGTATAATTAAAAAAATGGGGATCCTGCATGGTTACCTGAAAGAATACCGATTCCAATCCTTTCAGGGCCTCCATAAGCTCTAAAGTTTTGGAAGGGTCGTACCCCAGATACATAGAGAATACAGCACCGCTTTTTTTAGTTAGAATATTGAAATTTTTTAGCCTGGTACGGGTGCCTGATAATGGTTGAATATCGAGAACCGGACAGATACTATCCGGAAAGTAGGTGTGGGTAATACGGGCTTCAAACCACTTTTGATAACTGATATTCATGACTCATCGTTTTTAGTGGAAGGAGTACCATGCGTGCCTGAAACTCCCGGTAGTTCTTTTGTGATCATTCCTTCATAGATGGCGATCATACGTACTTTATAAAGAATGGAAGGCACATATTTTGCCCCAATACCATTCCAGATATGACTGAGTTCATTAATGGGTAAATTGAATATTTCAAATGTGAGTTTCTCAAGAGGTGGTTCCATTTCAGGATTCTTCTGTCTTGTGAAATAGGTATTGGCCTGAAATACACCAATTACTGATGATAACATTTTAAGGGCCTCCAGGTAATTACCGGAATCGTAGTTCGCAGCAATAAGTAAGTAGAGATTCAGGTAAACGGGGGGAGCGGTCTTTCCAAAATTATCATTGCTACCACCCATATAATTATTGAGTGATTTGACTGTGGTTTCATGCTCCAGATTGATCAGGGAAATAATGATCTTGTTCTCTATATTATCGGTTACTGTGCCATCGGGATTAATAAGGCTACTCACGAGTACCCTGTCCTCATCAATACCGAAGGCTAACTTAATTTGCCTGTTTAGGAATCCGGATATAAAAGTAAGTGCCTGTGCTATCATACTATTTAGCTTTTTTTTGCGGTTATGGTTAACATGGCATTTACCACCAAACGGGTAAAATAAATACCTGCGGCTGCTACCGCATAGCACCCTACAAAAAGTGATATCTTGCCATTAAGCAATTCTGTTATCACTTTTTTATCTTCGTCACTGGCAAATGTTTTAAACACATACTCCATAATAAGAGCAAGGGGTACTGCAAAAAGCAGTACAAACAATATCCAGAGAAATTCTTTGGCAAAAAACTTCTTGACTACGGCTAAAAGCTTTTGCAATTTGCTCATATCGCCTGCCAGTGCTGCCTTTTCTTTAGCCAGTGAGGTACTCATGGTTGATTGCTTTTTATTTGTTGTAAAATCTTATTTATTACATATACAGCCACCCCTCCGCCAATAAAGGCGAGAATGGCTATTACAAGATGGTCATCAAGAATGTGTGTCCAACGAAGAATAACAATTAGCAAAATGAGCACTACAGCGGTATAATAAATGGTCATGGCGGTATTACTAAAAAAATACACACGGGTATCGGGCGAGAACATCCCTATCACAAAGCCAATACCTCCAAAGAAAACAGCCAGTACCATTACATACAGTAAAATGGTTTTGTAATTGGTAATTTGTTGTAGAAGGGCTTCTATTCGGTTTAATTCTTCTGTAAGTTGGTCAGGTTTTTCTTCTCCGCCTCCAGACGCTTCCTGACCGCCGGATGTACCTCCTCCGGTTTCACTACCGGAACCTCCTGAGCTCTGTGAACCACCACCGCTATGTTCACCTGGGTCTCCTCCTCCGCCTGAACCTGAATCTCCGCCGGAAGAACTACTCCCTCCTGATGAACCACTTCCTGTGTTAACACCCTGTCCCGCTTTACCGGGAACGGTACTTGTTGACGTATTGGTGAGCTCGGTAGCTATTACCTGCCATAAATCATTATAGCCTTTATCATAGCCTAAGGCCCATATACCCATACCTGCAAGTTTTTTAGACTTCAAATAATTGAGCTTTATACCCAGGGTAGAATCATTATCAAACCAACATTGTCTAAAGGAAGAGCTGCCATCCTTCACAGTGTACACAATCCAGGCACTCTGACTTACAGAATCATATTGAACGGGCATTCCGTCCAGAGAACTCCTTATATAGTCATATGTTCTGGAACCTAAACTTTTTACTACTTTGGCAGATCTATTACCACTTTCGGTGTCCCAAAGGTTTCCGTAAAACGGGAGTGCCAGCACCATTTTGGAGGATGGCACCTGGTTTGCGAGATAATAATCAACTGAAGTAGATATGTTAAAAGGTTCCCACGTTTTGCCACTGTTTAACGGATCCACCGGGCCTGCTACTTTACTGGTAGGCCCATAATAATTATAACCCATTACTACAAAACGATCTACCACGGGAATGAGTGTTTCAAAATCTATGGATTTTTCCCAGTCCACACTGGGAACCGACACATACAGTAAATTGTCTTTATTTACTTTTTTAAGTTCCTGCGACAACAAAAGTAGGAACCGGGCATATCGTTGTTTGTCTTCTTTATCAACGCCTTCAAAATCTACACAAACACCATTTCCATTTCGTTTTTGTACCAGACTTACTAAATTTTCTACCAGTCGTGAAACCGATTTTTGGTCTCGTAGCAAGCGGCGATTATCTGATTTTCCAAAATTGGTTACTGTTAACAATACTTTTTTACCTCGGGCCTGGAGTGAATCTATTAACGGTGTAGTTTCCCAATCATGTACAGATTTTGGTTTACCATTACGGGGGTTTACCTCATATGAAAAATAGGCTACTGTGGTTATAAGAGAATAATTGAGTGTTTTATAAAGATCTTTTTCCCAATAAGGATACCAACCAAATACTTCATATTTGAGATCAAAAATGGAATCAGGTTCAAATGATTTTACTTCCAGCCCCTTCGTTTCATGTAAAACTACGTATGGATAATTATCTTTTTTACGTTCAAGTTTATGCTGTTCATGAATATATTGCCTCGCCAGTTTTACTGAATCATCGTGGTGAAAGAAGTTTTTAAAGGATAAGGTTTTTTCAATTTTTTTGAGGTCTGCTTTAAATTTCCCGGCTTTTGCAAGTTCCTTAGTAGCCTGTTTTTTTTCTGTTTCTGCTTTTGTGGAAGTAGTATCCTGACCAAACGCCGTATTCCCATACGGGTTACAAAAACAAAACATGAAAACCATAGAAAGTATTATTGGTTTTAAGCTCTTCATAGTTGGTTATTAACAAAAAACAGCCGTATTTTAAAAAAAACACTTGCTTTTACAGGGGCCTGAATCACCTTAAAAAAAAAGGTAAGCATGGCTAATATACATAAAATACTTACTTCTAAACAAATACTTAAAACACAAAAAATACAATAAAATACAATGAAAATTGTAAGTTAAATATTTTTAAACTTACAACTCCTTTAGTATTAACGTTTAAAATGAGGTACTTCAAAAATAGAATAAGAGTTTTGAAAATATAAGCGTAGAAACATTTGCTTTTAAAAACAGGTATTTATACCTGTATGTTGATATTGGTATAAATACGGTTCTATAAAGCAGAAAAGAGTTATTTATCTGGGAGGCGTACCCTTATTTACTCGCAAATTACGGTTTGGACATCAAAAAGTGTAGGTACTTCACCAGACCAGTTAAACTTTTCACCTACTGCTTCCAATAACGCTTCTGCCCCGCTGTGTTCGCCATGAACGGTGTAAATGACTTCAGGACGATTTTTGATAGCTGAGAGCCACCATAAGAGCTCATCTTTATCAGCGTGAGCCGATAATGAATGTACCTGTACTATACGGGCATTAACGGGATAATCTTTACCAAAAAAGCGTAACGTTTCAGCACCTTCCTGTAATTTCCTGCCTCGGGTACCTTCTGCCTGAAATCCTGCCAAAAGTACTGTTGTAGATTCTTCATCAATGAGTTGTTTAAGGTAGGTAAGTACTCTTCCGCCGGTTATCATACCACTTCCTGCTATGATAACTTTAGGTTGCGGGTTGTCTATTATTTCCCAGGTTTCCCGATATGACGTTACTAAAGTCATTCGATTCATCATTGCCCGGCATTCGTTGTCGGAGAGTTGATGCCAGTTCATATAGGCCCTGAACACATCTAATACTTCCATTCCCATAGGACTGTCTATAATTACGGGAATGTTAGGAATACGATTTTTTTCATAGAGTTTCCAAAAAGTATAAATTAGACGCTGTGCCCTTTCTACTGCAAAACTGGGAATAATAAGGTTACCTCTTTTGTAAATAGCATCCATAACCAGTTCTGTAAGTATGGTGTCCAGATCTTCTTCGGGATGCAAGCGGTCTCCATAGGTACTTTCTATAAAAAGAAAATCGGCTTTTTCAGGTCTTTCCGGGGGAAACAGCAAGGGGTCTTTTATGCGTCCTATATCTCCTGAAAAAACAAATCTTTTTCCATAAATATCCAGCTCTATAAAGGTGGCTCCCAGAATATGCCCGTTGTACCGAAAGCGGCATTTTACATTTTCTGAAAGATAGATCCAGGTGCTTTTAGGTTCGGGTTGCATAAATGCCAGGGTCTCTTCCACATCTTCCTGGGTATATAAAGGAAGTGCAGGGTCATGCTTACTGTACCCTTCTTCATTGGCACGTTCTGCTTCTTCTTCCTGTATTTTGGCACTGTCTGCCAATATGATTCTGGTAATGGCCAAAGTGGGCAAAGTACCCATTATTTTACCTTGAAACCCTTCTTTTACAAGCCTGGGCAGGTATCCTACATGATCTAAATGGCCATGCGTAAGCAATATTATATCAATTTTACCGGCCTCATACGGAAAAGGCTGCCAGTTTAATTGTCGTAATTCTTTTAGCCCCTGAAAAAGGCCACAATCTACCATAATGGTAAGTTCGGGCGTTTCTAGCAGAAATTTAGAGCCCGTTACGGTACCGGAAGCACCTAGAAAATGTATTTTTACGGGAGTACTCATTTAAGCATTTTCGCAAAGTGCCTTTGCTTCATTTATGATTCGATTTTTTCGTTTTTCAGAAATTCCCAGATAATCCATAAAAAAAGATTGTTCTACCAGTTCTCTGCAAAGCACTACGCCCCTGTCAAGTAAAAACTGTTTTTCTCTCTTACTTAATAAAACAGAAGAGGTAATGGGATGTAACCCTAAACGATCAATACGTTCTTTTAAACTATTTTGTTTGGGATGATCCCAACTCAACAGATAAAGTCCGGCACATTTACCGTACTCAAGTGCCTGTGAAGTAAACCGGGTATTGGTGGCTACCCACGCATCTGTAAGAGGTGAATGCGAAGAGGGCGTATTCCATTTTTTTTGAATATCACTAAACCTGCTAACTATGTATAGCGGTATTTTTACGTCACATTTTCTGCCGGCATCTGCATGAAACTTACACTCCACCATCATGAAAGATCCATTTTTTCCGGCAATTACATCTACTTCATGTTTCACACATTCCCCCTGTACAATTTCGCCTATCTGGATACTGTATCCGGAATATTTTAATACGGCCCCTACAAAGCGTTCGAAAGGAAAACCGGTAGGCCCCAATTCATAAATAGCTTTTTTTAGTTTGTACTTTGACGCAAAAAGGGAATGCTTTTTCTTGAGAAGGGCAAAGGCTCTATTGTAGATCTCTTTGGTTGAAATTCCCGGATATAACTCTTCGGTAACCAATTGAATAATTTCGTCTATATCGACCTCTCTGGCTCCGCTCTTTTTTAAAGAAGAACGAAGCTTCCCGACAGAGAACAAGGTTCTCTCTCCGGAAGCTTTGATTATTTCGATACCTTTTTCATTCATGTACCTACAAGCAATTAACGTGTCTAACCAAAATACGTTCGTATCATGGCTTTCATCTGGTTTTCGGTCATACTGTCTGACCGTTGTACCAGTGTGACCTTCTCTCCTATTGCTTTAAAATTTGATTTGAGTTCTTCGTCAAATTTAAGACGGGTATCCGCAGGTCCATAAATTGCAATCTCGTCAGTATCTTTTAAATGAGATGCTATTTCTTTGAAATAATTTTTAAGCTGATGCTTTTCCCGTTCGGTAAATTTGCTGTCCTGTACCACATCCTGAGGACCCCATCGGGTTTTAGATCTCGCACCTCCTACAGCTTTATAATTCTCAACTTCTGAGAAAATAGTGTGCAAATGCTCCTCATTTTCTGTTATAGTAAATAAAAAGGCTTTTTCTCTATCTATCCAGATACCTGTTTTTTTCATGTTATATCTATTTAATTAAATGATTAAGAACGGTGCATTACCAGAAGTGGTACACGAGTATGGTACCCCACACCTTTAATGACCGGTTTTTTGAAAATTGAACTAAGGAATCCCTGTTTTTTATGCACCATAGCAATCATGTCAATATCCCTGCTTTCCACAAAACATCGAATGGCTGTTTCCGGCTCTATATTGGTAAGTGTATGACTGGAAGTTGAAATATCTTTTAACCCTTCTAACAGTGCTTTTTTATTAGACAACTGTTCTGAAGTCAGCTCGTCATGTTGCGACACATGCATTACGCGCACTACACATCCAAGTTTGGAAGCCAGTTGAAGAAAAACATCGAGTTCTTTGGATTTAAAAGGAAACTTAAGCGATGTTGGGAACACAATTTCTCTGGGAAGTTTGATCTCTGCGGTTTCGGGAACTGCCAGCACGGGACAACCTTCAAGGTTTTCCATCACACTCACAGCATTGCTGCCAAACCATACTTCTTTGGCGCCAGTGGCGCCTTTGGTTCCCATGATCACCATATAGATGTCTTTTTGTACAATAATATCTTTGATAGCTTCGGTTAGAAAATTGTACGTTGAAACCGTCTCAAAAGAATGATTTTCGTTTCTTTTATCAGCTTCCAGCTCCTCTGTAAGCTCTTTGAGCGCTTCAAGTGATTCATTATACGCTTTGTCAAATGCAGGGTTACCCGCTTCAAGCACCATTAGGTTTGAAGTGGTATAACTATCGGCCCCAAAAGTGTTTAACAAAATAAATACGCAAGGTTCATCACGAAACAACTGTGTGGCATATTCCACAGCTCTTTTTGCATTTGTTGAAAAATCGGTTGGCACTAAAATTTGTTTCATACTATTTTTTTTAATGTACTTCTGGCATTACCAGAAAAGGTTTACCCGCTTTAAAAGCTACTCTTTTAATTACTCTTTCGTTTAAAAGCTTCTCTAGGAAACTGTGTTGGTTATTCACCATTGCAAGCATACCTATAGATGTATTTTGAGAATACTCATTAATGATCTCTGCTATACTACTTTTGTGCTGATTAATTTCTTCTTCGGCTATGGTAAGGCCTGAAAGTAGCTTTTTAAGTTCTTCTTTATTGTTGTGTTGCTCTTCAGTAAAAGTGGAGTCTTCCTGAATATGAAGAACCCGTACGGTTGAACTCCACAATGATGCTAATTCTTTAAGTGGTTTTATTTCCTGTTCTTCAAATACGCGTTTATAATCTGTTGGGAAAAGGATCTGCTCGGGGATATCATAAGAATAGTCTCCCGGTACAGCAATTACAGGGCAAAAGTCTATGTTTTTTATTATACTTACTGTACTGCTCCCCATAAAGATCTCTTTTGCCGCTGTAGAGCCTTTGGTTCCCATAAAAATATAAGAAATGTTTTTGGAAATAGCAGTTTTACCTACGGCATTCACTAGAGAATCTGAAACCAGTACACTCTTAATAGTGTGTTTGGCATTGTTGTGTGAGTCCTGAATGCGCTTCATAAAATCTTCCATTTCATATTCAGCACTGCGCCTTAAAGCATCGTGAAGACGGGTACCTCTTGCGCGGTTTATACGGCTACTCAATTCTGAAGGGCTCGCCTGATAAGAAT
Source organism: Ascidiimonas aurantiaca (assembly GCF_037646345.1). Taxonomy (NCBI): domain Bacteria; kingdom Pseudomonadati; phylum Bacteroidota; class Flavobacteriia; order Flavobacteriales; family Flavobacteriaceae; genus Ascidiimonas; species Ascidiimonas aurantiaca. Next base: position 103,703 of record NZ_JBBEWR010000010.1, read on the forward strand.
TAAGTATATAAAAAGTGCTTTCTTCATTTTCAAAAAGGTACAGGGCATATTTTACCGCATTCCAGGAATCTGAAGAAAAATCAACAGGTAAAAGTATATGTTTCATTTGTTGTTTTTTTAAGTCAAAGATACGATTAATGCGAGGTATCACGCATTACCAGAAAAGGGATATCGATATGAAACCCAATATCATCTACATTTTGACGCAGAAGTAAACGTTCAAAAAATGAGTGCTTGCGATTCATCATGGCCAGCATATCAAATTTGTTGATCTCAAGATATTCATAAATAGCTTTAGGCATTACCTGCCCTTCAAGTTCTTTGAAAGTATGCTCAATCCCTTGCATACATTCTTCTATGAACTCTCTGTTTTTTTCCTGTTTTTCTGATATGTCCCCTTCTTCCAGAACGTGCAGCACTGTAATAGATGCATTGAAATTCTTTGCTATTTCACAAACGGCTTTAAGCTCACGACGTTTGTACATAGTAAGATAATCTGAAGGAAAAAGAATTTTTTCTACAGGAGTAAAATGACAATTTTCAGGAATAGCCAGTACCGGAACTGTTGCTTTTCGCAATACAAAAACGGTATTGCTTCCTAAAAATATTTCTTTGGCACCGGTAGCTCCCTGGGTACCCATAACTACCATATCGATATCTTCACGCTCTACTACTTCTTTTATTTCATCACTTAAAATATTAAAAGCAGAAAGGGTTTCGTAAGTGTGTTTGGGGTTAGGGTAGTTTTCTTTGGCTTTCACTACGGTATTCTCCAAACCGGAGAGGGACACCTCTATCATAGGATCCGGAAGTCCGCTAAAAGCAGGCCCTCCCATCATATAATCCATACGATAAAAGGCAGGCACATACGTATGCAAAAAGTAAAAGGTACAATCCTCATCTTTAAACAATTGTAAAGCATACGCTATTGCATTCCAGGCATTATTTGAAAAATCAGTTGGTAATACTATTCTTTTCATTACGGCAAATTTTAACTCTCAACAAATCTAATTACCGCTTTTTGGCCATACCATGATATTTGTCAGCATACAGCAAGGATTCATATTTGTCTTTGTTATACTATCTCAAAACTTTAATGATGTTTTAACAGTGTAAGCTTTTAATATTTAGTATTTTGTAATAAAAAAACAAATGAAAGGACTTTCCGTTTTTTTCTGGGTTTTTCTGGCCACTTTTCTATTGATACTGGTAACTGTTATGGCCTCAATGGATTTTTCATTCGGCTGGGTATTTTATGTAATGCTTGCCGGCCAGGGGGTAACATTGATAATGGTTTATAAGGTATTAACCGATCGTTACTCTACGCAAAAAACGTTTAAAGATTTTTATGAAGATCACCCTATTGGAAACAATCCGGAATACTAACTGATAATTATCATGGTTTAAATTCCCCGGCTTACGCAAATTTGCTGTTAATATTTGAGCAAATTAGTGTTTTATGTCAAGTTGTTATCATTGTGGTGACGAATGTAATGCCTCTCCCATCGTATTTGAGGAAAAGGAATTTTGTTGTAATGGGTGTAAAACTGTTTATGAGATCCTTTCTTCTAACGACCTCTCCTGTTATTATGACCTTGAAAAAGCACCGGGGGCTTCTCCTCAGGAAGCCAAAAACCGTTATGATTTTTTAAGCAATCCTGATATTGCAGAAAGACTTTTAGAATTTAGCGATGGCAATATACAGGTTGTCAATTTGTATATACCACACATTCATTGCAGCTCGTGTATTTGGATACTCGAAAATCTTAACCGTTTGCAGCCTGCAGTGGTAAGTTCTCAGGTAAACTTTCCTAAAAAAACAGTGCGAATTACTTTTAACAGCGACCAGGTCTCTTTAAAGGAACTTATTATTCTGTTGGCATCTGTTGGGTATGAACCGTATATTTCCCTCAATGACTATGACTCCGGAAAAAAGAATATTAACCGAAGTCTTATCATAAAATTAGGGGTTGCCGGTTTTGCTTTTGGCAATGTTATGTTTTTGTCTTTCCCTGAATATTTTGAAGTTGGGGAATACTGGCTGGAGCAATATAAACATCTTTTCCGGTGGATCATGTTTGCTTTTTCAGTACCGGTAGTCTTTTATTCGGGTAGTGATTACTTTGTGGCGGCTGTAAAAGGGCTTCGCAAGGGTCTTTTGAATATTGATGTGCCCATTGCACTGGGGATACTGGTCCTTTTTGTACGTAGCACAACTGAGATTATTTTTGATCTGGGTTCCGGCTTTTTTGACAGCCTTACAGGGCTTGTTTTTTTCCTTTTACTGGGCCGGTTTTTTCAGCAAAAAACCTATAGCTTTCTTTCTTTTGAGCGGGATTATAAATCATACTTCCCCATTGCAGTAACACGAATAAAAACTGATAAAACCGAAGAAAACATTCAGGTGTACGATATTGAGCCGGGAGACCGGTTGCTTATACGAAACCTGGAACTCATTCCGGTAGATGGTATTTTGTGTAAGGGTGACGCCCGTATTGATTATAGTTTCGTTACCGGTGAGTCCAGAGCGGTGCGAAAAGAATCAGGTGACAAACTGTATGCCGGAGGTAAACAGCTATCTGGTGTTATTGAAATGGAAGCCATAAAATCGGTACAGCAAAGTTACCTTACACAATTGTGGAGTAACTCTGTATTTCAAAGAGATAAATCAGACACCTTTCAAACACTTACCAATGCCATAAGCAAAAGATTTACATATATAGTTCTTTCTATAGCCATCATATCTTCTGTATTCTGGTTATTTTATTATCCTCCAAAAGCACTTAACGTGTTTACCGCAGTACTTATTATTGCCTGCCCCTGTGCTATTGCGCTCGCTGCACCTTTCACAATGGGAAACCTTCTGCGTATTTTTGGGAAACGCAGGTTTTATCTCAAAAACGCTACTGTAATTGAGCAGATAGCCAAAACCAATGCCATTGTATTTGATAAGACCGGTACTATTACCACCCATAAAGAACAATCGGTTCAGTATAACGGCACACCTCTTAATGGTGAAGAAGAAAAGCTGTTAAAAAATACTCTCAGAGCTTCGAGCCATCCGCTAAGCCGGCAACTTTACGAATTACTGGATGCCCATCAAATCACTACACTGGACAACTATAACGAATATATTGGCAAGGGCCTGGAGGCCTCACTCGAAGGAAGAAGTATAAAAGTTGGGTCGGCCTCATACGTAGGCTCTCCTACCCAAATATCTGAACTTAATACATCTGTACATATTAGCACGGATAATACTTATAAAGGCCATTACGTTTTTTACAATCAATACCGGGAAGGTATGACCGATGTTTTTGAAGAGCTTTCTAAAACTCACAGCATAAGCATTCTATCTGGAGACAATGCAGGTGAAAAATCGCGGTTACAAGAATTGCTCCCCGAAGGCGTATCATACCATTTCAATCAAAAACCAGATCTTAAACTGGAATACATCCAGTCTTTACAAGAAACCGGTTTTGAAGTGATCATGATAGGTGATGGACTCAATGATGCGGGAGCCCTGGCCCAAAGCAATGTGGGAATAGCCGTTTCAGAAAACGTAAATGTTTTTTCCCCGGCCTGCGATGCAATTATGGATGCTTCAGTCTTTCATAAGTTACCAGACTTTTTAAAGGCTTCTAAACGAGCGGTCTCTATAGTTAAGTGGAGTTTTGTACTCTCTTTGCTTTACAATATTACCGGACTCTATTTTGCGGTTACGGGACAACTGGAACCTGTGATAGCAGCCATTTTGATGCCATTAAGCTCGATAAGTATTGTTGTCTTTACAACAATTGCTACAAACTTTTTAGGACGAAGGTTAAAATGATCCTTAAAGCTGACATTCGTCATTTTTTAAGAAGTCATTCACAAATACTTTTACGCAATAATTCATTTTAGATTATGAGTGTCATCTATGTTTTACTTACCATCAGCATTATCGTAGCCATTTTTTTCTTCGTGATCTTCATCTTTTCCGTAAAAAGCGGTCAGTTTGATGATGTATATACCCCATCAGTACGTATGCTGTTTGAAGACGAAATTATCAAACAAACAACAACAAATAAAAAGCAAACAACCCATTCAGAAAAACAAGAATAAGTTATGGAAGTACAACAGTTCTATTACGATAATAAAATCGTTAAAAAGTTCATCTATGCGACACTCTTCTGGGGTGTCATTGGGATGACCGTGGGCCTATTGCTGGCCTTTATGTTTTTATTCCCAAATATTACGGATGGCATCTCATGGCTGAGTTTCGGCCGACTGCGTCCGCTGCACACAAATGCAGTGATTTTCGCATTTGTAGGGAACGCCATTTTTGCAGGTGTTTACTACTCGCTGCAGCGACTGCTCAAAGCACGTATGTTCAGTGATGCTTTAAGTAACATCAATTTTTGGGGATGGCAATTAATCATAGTTGCTGCTGCCCTTACGCTTCCTCTCGGTTATACTACTTCAAAAGAGTACGCTGAGCTGGAATGGCCAATCGATATTGCCATAGCCGTAGTTTGGGTTGTCTTTGGCTGGAATATGATTGGCACCATTCTAAAAAGAAGACAGCGCCACCTGTACGTAGCTATTTGGTTTTACCTTGCTACATTCGTTACCGTAGCGGTGCTTCATATTTTTAACAGTCTTGAACTGCCGGTAAATGCGCTTAAAAGTTACTCTGTTTACGCAGGTGTACAGGACGCACTGGTACAGTGGTGGTACGGTCACAATGCGGTGGCATTCTTTCTTACCACTCCTTTCCTGGGGCTTATGTACTATTTTGTACCTAAAGCTGCCAATCGTCCGGTATATTCTTACCGACTCTCTATTGTTCACTTCTGGTCACTCATTTTTATATACATCTGGGCCGGTCCTCACCACCTTCTGTACTCTGCACTGCCAGACTGGGCACAAAACCTGGGGGTTACCTTCTCAGTAATGCTTATTGCGCCTTCATGGGGTGGTATGATAAACGGTTTATTAACCCTGAGAGGTGCATGGGATCGTGTACGAACAGATCCTGTACTTAAATTTATGGTGGTAGCTATTACCGGTTACGGTATGGCCACTTTTGAGGGGCCTATGCTTTCACTTAAAAACGTAAATGCCATTGCGCACTTTAGTGACTGGATCATAGCACACGTACACGTAGGAGCTCTTGCATGGAACGGATTCTTAGCATTTGGTATGGCCTACTGGCTGGTACCTCGCCTGTTTAAAACCAAATTATGGTCAACCGGGCTTGCCAATGTTCACTTCTGGGTAGGTACACTCGGTATTATCATGTATGCACTACCAATGTACGTTTCAGGATTTACCCAGGCTTCTATGTGGAAACAATTTAACCCTGACGGTACCCTGGTTTACGGTAACTTCTTAGAAACTGTTACCCAGATCATACCTATGTACTGGATGCGTGCTATTGGAGGTACATTATATTTAACAGGTATGCTCATTATGTTATACAACATAATTAAAACGGTAAGAAACGGGAGCGCCGTTACCGATGAGCTTGCAGAAGCTGCACCTCTTAACAGAGTTACCAAAAAACGTGTTGCCGGAGAAGGATATCATACCTGGTTAGAAAGAAGACCTGTAAAACTTACCATTTTCGCTACAATCGCCATTCTTATTGGTGGTATTGTTCAAATTGTACCCACTATTATGGTTAAATCCAATATTCCAACCATTACCAGTGTAAAACCATATACACCTCTTGAGCTGGAAGGAAGAGATTTATACATACGTGAAGGCTGCGTTTCATGCCACTCACAGCTTATTCGTCCGTTTAGGAGTGAAACCGAACGTTACGGAGAATACTCCAAAGCCGGAGAGTATGTGTACGACCATCCTTTCTTATGGGGTAGTAAGCGTACTGGGCCTGATTTAATGCGAATAGGTGGAAAGTACTCAGATAACTGGCACCTCAATCACTTCTATGATCCGCAGACCACTTCTTCCGGTTCTATTATGCCGTCTTATAAATGGCTTATACGCAACAAACACGACAGAAGTGAGATTCAGGATAAAATGAAGACCATGGTAACTCTGGGAGTTCCCTACACTGAAGAAGATATCGCAAATGCGCAGGAGTCTATGAATGCACAGGCCATGCAAATTGAACAAAACCTTTACAGTGATCCTGATTTTGCAGAAACCTATGAAGCAGATAAAAAATATGCACGGGATAACGGGCTGGACTTTGTAGAGATGAAAGATCGGGAAGTAGTAGCGCTTATTGCCTATCTGCAACGACTGGGAACCGATATTAAAGTGAAAAATGCCGATGACAACTTAACGGCAGAAAATAAATAGTGATCTTAATTATAGAAAACAAAATATAGCATTATGTTGAAATTTGTTAAACATCATATGGCCAGCATAGAGGGAATAGAAATATTCCCCATTATTTCACTGCTTATCTTCTTTATTTTCTTCACCGTACTCTACTGGTGGGTGTTTAGTGCAAAAAAAGAATATATCAAAAAGGTGAGTGAAATTCCATTAGAAAACAACCAAAACAACCAGACATTATGAAAACCATTGCATCTTATTTAAGAATACTGGGCTTTTTGCTCGCCACCTTTATCCTCATGGAGCTTACTCTGGATACGGGAGAGCAATGGGCTATTGAGAAATACCCTGTAATCTGGGCTGTTTTGGGAATAGTTTTCCTCTTTATTTCAGCTATTGAAGTATGTATAGAGGCTTTTAAATCAGTTCTTTTCCGCAGCCTTAGTGCTGATGCTCAGGAACGGTATCTCGAGGCAGATGCGCTAAGAAAAGACAATCAGTTTGTCTGGATCAAGCGTATGTACAAAAAACTGGCCGGAGGGAAAGCCATTGAAGAAGAACATGAGATTATTCTCGACCATAATTATGACGGTATTAAAGAGCTTGATAACAGCCTTCCGCCCTGGTGGGTATATGGCTTTTACATTACCATAGTATTTGCTGTTATTTACCTGGCACGATATCATATTTTTGAAGGTCCTGATCAAACCATGGAATATGAAAGAGAAGTAGCTGCCGCAGAAGCTGCTATCGAAGAGTATAAAAAAACCGCTAAAGATCTGGTTGATGTAAATACGGTGGTAGTACTAACTGACGCTTCTGATCTGGCTGCAGGTAAAAATATCTTTCAGGTAAATTGTGTAGCCTGCCATAAAGAAGACGGTGGCGGAGGTATAGGTCCTAACCTTACTGATGAATACTGGATACTGGGAGGCGGTATTAAAAATGTATTCCGTACCATCTCTGAAGGAGGGCGTGACGGTAAAGGTATGGTGGCCTGGAAACAAAGCCTTAAACCTGCTGAGATTGCTCAGGTTGCCAGTTATTTACTTACGTTTCAGGGAACAACACCCGCAGAACCCAAAGACCCTGAAGGTGAGATCTGGGTAGATCCGGATGCTCCTGCAGAAACAGAGCCTACCAGTACCGAAGAAGAGCTTTTAGAGAAAGTAACGGATTCGGTAACGGTAAGTATGAATTAAAAAAACCGAAAACAAAATAATGGAAGCCACAGAAGAAAAGTTCAGAGACTCAATTGGAACTATTGACTCAGAAGGTAAACGCTCATGGGTATTTCCCAAAAAGCCAGTGGGAAAGTATTATGAATACAGAAAACTGGTAAGTTACTTTCTTTTGGCATTCCTTTTTGCTGCTCCCTTTATTAAAATTAACGGGAATCAGTTTTTAATGTTCAATGTGTTAGAAAGGCGCTTCAATATTTTTGGAGCTCCTTTCTGGCCACAGGACTTTCACCTATTTGTGATCATGATGATCATTGGAGTGGTCTTTGTTGTATTTTTTACAGTAGCCTATGGACGTATTTTCTGTGGTTGGATCTGCCCGCAAACCATATTTATGGAAATGGTTTTCAGGCGTATTGAATATTGGATTGAAGGCGATCGTGGTAAACAAATACGCTTGTCCAAACAGCCCTGGAACGGAGAAAAAATACGTAAAAAGGTTGTGAAATGGAGTATTTTTGCCATTATCTCATTTCTAATAGCAAATGTATTCCTCGCCTACCTTATAGGAAGTGACAGCCTGATAAGATATATCTCTGAAGGACCAACAGCCCATATGAGCACTTTTATTTCACTATCCATTTTTACCGCTGTTTTTTACTTCATTTTTTCATGGTTTCGTGAGCAGGTATGTATCATAGCATGTCCTTACGGAAGGCTGCAGGGGGTACTGCTGGACAATAAATCTATAGTAGTTGCGTACGATTACATAAGAGGAGAAAAAGAGGTAGGGCGTGCCAAATTCAAAAAGAACGAAGATCGTGTTGCTTCTGGTAAAGGTGACTGTATTGATTGTTTTCAGTGTGTACATGTTTGCCCAACCGGAATAGACATTAGAAACGGTACGCAGTTAGAATGTGTTAACTGTACTGCCTGTATTGATGCCTGTGACAGTATCATGGAAAGTGTTAATCTTCCCAAAGGCCTCATTAGATACGCAAGTATTGATAATATAGAAAAGAAAGCAAAGTTCAAATTCTCTACCCGTTTAAAAGGGTACACCGCCGTATTGGGTATTTTGATCGCCGTATTCACGGGAATGCTTTTCCTCAGGAACGATCTGGAAGCCAATATTCTTAGGCTGCCCGGGCAATTGTACGAGCACAAAGGAGATAACATGATAAGTAATGTGTACACCTACAAACTGGTCAATAAGACCACAAATGAAATTGAGGATGTCCACTTTAAGTTACTATCTCATAACGGTACCATTGAGTTGGTAACCCATAAAAACTTTACAGTTCCTGCCCAGGATCTTGCAGAAGGTACACTCTTTATTGAAATTAACCAGGCAGCCCTTAAAGGAGACAAAGACCGGTTAGAAATAGGAGTGTATAGTGGTGACGAACTCATTGAAACCACCACTACCGCTTTCCTGGGGCCCAGAAGTTACAATTAGAAAAATAAGTTTACTAACAAAAAAGATACGTATTATGAAAATAAACTGGGGAACAAGTATTGTTATAGCATTCGTTCTTTTTATTGGGTTTATCATGTATTTCGTCATTCCTATGATGACCAGCGAAGAATACAGTCATGACCTGGTAACTGAACAATACTATAAAAAAGAGCTCGACTTCCAAAAAGAAGTGGATGCTGAAAAAAAAGCTATTGCAGATAACAAGACCATACAGGTAAAAAAAGTATCTGAAGGGTTATACGTATCTTTTCCTTCAGATCTCTCTCCTGGTAAGATATCAGGAAATATATTCCTATACAGGCCATCCGACAAAAAAATGGATTTTAAAGTTCCTCTGGTTTTGTCTGATACTAATTTGCTCATACCTGGCAAAAACCTCGCGGATGGCCGTTGGAATATTACCATTCAATGGGAATACATGGGCGAATCATACATGCTAAAAAAACAGATTACTTATTAACTATTCATGTTATATACGGCTATTATATTAGGGCTTTTAGGAAGTTTTCACTGCATAGGCATGTGTGGCCCCATAGCTTTTATGCTGCCGTTACGAAATACAGGGAAATCCAGTAAAATAGTAAAAATACTATTGTATCATACGGGCAGGCTTATGGCTTACGGGCTGCTGGGGCTTATTTTTGGTGTTCTTGGAAAAGGCTTGTATCTGTTTGGTATGCAACAGCGTTTATCACTTTTAATTGGCATTTTAATGATTATTGTCGTATTGCTACCTATACAAATTTTTAATAAGTATAATTTTTCAAAGCCTGCTTTCAGATTAGTAACACGTATCAAATCTGGCCTGGGTAATGCTCTGAAAAAACAAACCGCAGATACCTTTCTCACTATAGGGCTCTTGAATGGCTTATTACCCTGCGGACTTGTATATATGGCAATTTTTGGAGCCATTGCCACCGGAGATGCCGCGCAGGGGGTGTTGTATATGGTGCTCTTTGGTGCGGGAACCATGCCTCTTATGACACTTGCCGTTTATGCAGGCAACTTTTTATCTGGAGCAGCAAGAAAGCGCATTACCAAAGCAATTCCTTATATTATTATAATTATTGGTATTTTATTTATAATTCGAGGACTGGGACTCGGTATTCCTTACCTGTCTCCACAACCTGCTGTTGAAACAGCTTCCTCCTCTATAGAATGCCATTAATATTACAGTAGCTATTATGAAAAACAATTTCCAAAAAATCATACAATCTGAAACACCCGTGCTCGTAGATTTTTATGCAGACTGGTGTGGTCCCTGTAAGATGTTAGCTCCCATTCTTGAAGAGGTAAAACAGGATTTGGGAGATGCTGTAAAAATCATAAAGATTGATGTGGATAAAAATCCAAAGGTAGCGGCCGCTTACCAGATACGCGGCGTACCTACCATGATTCTTTTTAAAAATGGCAACCCTTTATGGCGACAATCCGGAGTACTTCAAAAAAACCATATTGTTCAAGTCATTAAGTCGCATAGTCAATAATTTTTTCCGTAATTTACAAGGCCGTAGTCTTCATTTTTTGTAATCAATAAATTTCTCAATGAGTGTACATATAGAAGCGAAACCGGGAGCTATTGCCGATGCTGTTCTATTACCTGGTGACCCCCTGCGCGCGCAATGGATAGCCGAAAACTTCCTTTCCAACCCCATATGCTATAATCGCATACGTGGTATGTGGGGATATACTGGCACCTATAAAGGTAAGCAGATCTCTGTTCAGGGAAGTGGTATGGGTATCCCCTCTGCTATGATCTATTATCATGAGCTTATTGTTAACTATGGCATAAAAAAACTCATTAGAGTAGGCACTGCAGGTTCTTACCAAAAACATGTGAACGTAAGAGACATTGTACTGGCAATGTCTGCTTCAACCAACTCTTCTATCAATAAAGCAAGGTTTAACCAGGCAGATTATGCACCTACCGCCCATTTTGATTTGTTTCTAAAAGCATGCAATTATGCTTCCCAACAGGGGATCTCTGTGAAAGGAGGACCTATTCTAACATCTGATGAATTTTATACAGATGATCCGGAGTATTTCAAAAAATGGGCTGCCTATGGAATACTGTGTGTAGAAATGGAAACAGCCGGGCTATACACCATAGCAGCCAAACACAAAGTACAGGCACTTTCTATACTCACTATTTCAGATTCTTTGGTAACTAAAGAAGAAACCTCTGCTGCTGAAAGGGAAACTACTTTTAAAGAAATGATCGATATTGCATTGAACATCGCGATATGACCAACCCGGCTTTTTGATTAATCAAAATGCTTAAACGGTCATAGAAAAAAGGCGGGTTTCCGGTTTCTTTCGCTGTAATCTCAAATCGAAAGCCATACACACATTTCGCACATAAGGTCTTCCTACTTCTGTTACTTCTATATAATTTGAGCCTATTTCTACCAAACCGTCATTTTCCATTTCCTTCAATTGTATAAGTGCTTCAGGCAGTTCGGGAAAAATACCTTCTTCTGTGTTCCAAGAGGTTTTGAACCTGCACATTATATTTAAAATATGCTTTCTAATAATAAGGTCTTCTTCATTGAGCAAATGACCTCTATATACAGGAATGATATTTTTTTCTAAAAGAGACTGATATTCCTCTACACCTTTCACATTTTGTGCAAAACCGTACCAGCTATCACTTATGGCAGAAACTCCCAGTCCTATCATCAACTGGGTTTTAGAAGAAGTATATCCCATGAAATTACGATGCAATGCCCCGGAATAAGAAGCTTTACAAAGCGTATCAGAAGGTAATGCAAAATGGTCCATTCCTATTTCATAATAACCATTTTCCTGAAGTAACTCTTTACCCAGTTCATACATGGTTCGTTTTTGAGAAGCCTGCGGAAGATCTATCTCACTAAACCCGCGTTGTCCGTTACCTTTTATCCAGGGCACATGTGCATAGCTGTAAAAAGCAATACGTTCTGGAGAGAGCATATTGGTTTTTTGAATAGTTTCTCTCACATGATCTACCGTTTGAAAAGGTAATCCAAATACAAGGTCATGCCCTATAGAAGTATATCCCACTTTTCTGGCCAAATCAGTAACTTTCTTTACATTCTCAAAAGGCTGGATACGATGTATCGCTTTTTGTACTTGCGGGTTATAATCCTGAACCCCAAAACTTACCCTTCTAAACCCCATATCATACAGCGCTTCCAGATGTGCCTCGGTCGTATTGTTAGGATGCCCTTCAAAACTGAACTCATGGTCAGGAAGTATGATTGCCCTTCTTAACAGGCCTTTCATTAAAAATGTTATATTCTCAGGACTGAAAAAGGTGGGTGTCCCCCCTCCTATGTGAATTTCTTTAATAGCAGGGCGTGACGACATCATTTGCACATACAGATCCCACTCTTTAAGAAGTGCTTTTATATAGGGTAACTCTACATCATGACGTTGTGTTATGCGTTTATTACAACCGCAAAAAGTACAAAGACTTTCGCAAAAAGGAAGATGTATATAAAGGCTTATCCCCTCACTGGCATTCGTCTCATTAAAACTCCGTTGCAATGAATTTTTCCACCCGTCCAGGGAAAAAGTATTATTATCCCAATACGGTACAGTTGGATAGCTGGTATATCGAGGGCCCTGAACATTGTATTTCTGAACGATATCTTTTTCACTCATAACTTAAGGTATATTTAATTCAAATATAGGGCGGCAAACATTTTTGTAACATGATTTTTATCATTTAGCAACGTGGTTTGTTTATGTAATTTCACACTAAATAAAACAATGACTTCTATGAAAAAAATATTTGTATCTATAATGTTTTTAGCTCTTCCAATGTTTATGTTTGCTCAAACCCTAGAAGGCCTTGAAGATGTTGGTCAGCTTTCTGAAGGGCTCATTGCGGTGAAAAAAAATAACAAATGGGGGTTTATAGACACTTCAAACAACCAGATAATTGGTTTTAGAGAAGATATCAGTGTAGAGAATTACCATTCCCGTAAAATGGAACCTTATCCCGTTTTTAAAAATAATCGATGTTTAATAAAAACCACCAAAGACGGGATACCCTTTTATGGCTACATAGATGCTTCGGGAAAAACCGTGATTGAACCAAAATTCCTCAACGCAACAAATTTCAACAATGGGTATGCCATTGCAATTTTAGTAGAGAAATCTGTTCGTGGTAAAAACGAATACCTCAATAAGGAGATCATTTCCTATGATTTTTCTGAGGTAGTGATCGATACCGAAGGGAATATAGTGATACTTCTAAGGGAGTTGCCTAAAATACTCATGTCCCAAAAGAGGTTCAAAAAACCGTATTCGGCTACGCATTTTTTAAGTGAAAAGCAAGTAGCTGTAGAAACCGGAGACGGTATGATGATAGTAATGCTTAAATAACAAATGTAACGCACATGGCACTCAATTTTACAAAGTTTGCCCAGGAAGGAAATTCTTTTTTAAAAGAATATACACATGCTCACAATTTGGGAGACGATACAGAAAAAGCGGGAAGAATACTCGCGGCCATATTACATGGGTTACGAGACATCATCTCCATAAATGAATCGTTACAGTTAATTGCGCAATTTCCCATGTTCTTAAAAGCAGTTTATGTTAACGGCTGGTCACCGGTATCCAAAAAGCCCAGAGTAAAAAGTATATCACAGTTCATAGATCTTGTAAGGGAACATAACGGGGTAACATCTGTTAATGATTTTGGATCTGATGAACTGGCATCCCGATACATAGACACTACTTTTATTATTTTAAGAAAGTATATATCTCTTGGAGAACTTGAAGATATAAGGACAGAATTACCCAAAGACTTGAAGAGTATGGTATATCACAACCTTATGTTTTAACAATACTCATCACTATCAGTAAGACGGCAGGCTTGTAACACCTGGTCGAGTCTGCTTTTATCGCGATATATCGTAATTCCTTTTAATCTGTATTTCCAGGCATATACATATATGTCATATACATCTTTTACGGTTGCCGTTTCTGGAAGGTTAATGGTTTTTGAAACAGCATTATCCGTATGATCCTGAAAAGCTTTTTGATGTAGCAAATGGTATTTCCAGGGAATTTCAAGACTGGTTTTAAAAAGCTTCCTCAGCGTTTTTGGAATTGAGGTAATGTGCTGTATAGTGCCGGTTTTTAAAATCTCTTCTTTCAGCTGTGCACTCCATAACCCTTCACTTTCCATAATTGACCTGAATACTGTATTCATCTCTGTTTGTGTTTTTCCGTTGAGAATCCCTTTGCGCTCATAAGCAAGGGCAAACAGTGGTTCTATGCTGTATGAGGTTTGCGCAATGACTGAAATAGTGCCCGTAGGTGCTATACTGTTACAGGTAGCATTACGACGTTTTAGGGAGTGAAGCAAAGTGCCCCTTTCTTTGGCAAGCACAACAGAGGTTTCGTAACTTTTTTCTTTTATGAACTTCATGAGAAGTTCTCCCAGTTCTACAGCTTCTTCAGAAGCATAAGGTATGGCAAGATAAAATAACAGTTCTGCCCAGCCCATAACGCCCAGGCCTATTTTTCGGTTAGTTTGTGTAATGGTTTTGATCTCCGGGAAGATATGGTAGTTCACTGTGATGACATTATCCAGAAACCGTATTCCAAGTTCAATGGTTTTTGCCAGTTTTTGCCAGTCTATTTGTACTGTATCCGGGTTAGTGCGGCAAATCATTTTCGATACATTTATAGACCCCAGGGTACAGCTTTCATAGTTCAGTAAAGGAACTTCTCCACAAGGGTTTGTACTTTGTATAGGGCCTTTTTCAGGAATGGGATTAGCATCATTTATGTGATCCAAAAATAGTAATCCGGGATCGCCGGTTTTCCAAGCTTCTTTTACAATTAACTTCCACAGCTTAAAAGCTTCTACTTCTTTTACAACAGCTCCTGTTCTCGGGTTTATGAGGGACCACATGGCTTTTGCTTCTACCGCCTTCATAAATGCATTGGTAATTCCCACTGAACTATTGAAATTCTGAAGACTAAGGCCATCAGACTTTGCAGTCACAAATAATTCTATATCGGGATGGTCCACATTTAAGATCCCCATATTGGCGCCCCTGCGTTTACCACTCTGTTTTACCTGCTCAGTGGCTGTATCAAATACTTTCATAAAGGCTATGGGACCCGAGGCTTCCCCTGAAAAAGCAACACGATCTCCCCTAGGCCGTATAGCTGAGAAGTTATACCCTGTGCCTCCTCCATTTTTATGGATAAGAGCCGCCTGTGTAAGTGTTTGGAAAATGCTTTCAAGATTATCCTTAACCGGCAGAACAAAACAAGCGCTCAACTGCTGGTTTGGCAATCCGGCATTCATTAAAGCAGGTGAATTAGGCAGGAATTCCAGTCGGGACATACTTTGGTAAAAAGCATCCTCCCAATGCTTTTTTTGATTGGTTTCTGCTTTTGCCACGGCCCGAGCTACACGCCTGAACATCGCATCCGGTTTCTCAACAATCACTCCTTTATCATCTTTTAAAAGATAGCGTTCCCTGAGTATTTGGAGGGCATTTTTTGTAAATTCAACTGCCATTTTTATTAATTAAGGGTTACTATTTGACCTTTTTACTTTAAACACTGTGAATAAAACTTGTTCTCTAAAATATGAAATTCGATATTTTTATTTCAGAACGGTAAGCTATTTACAGAGATAAACCGGTGGCAGATGCCAGGATATCTTTTAGTTCCCCGGTAGTTCCGGGATCAATAAGGTTCAGTGCTTTTACGTTACACAATTGCTCTACCATAGCGCTCCCTGCAAGTGTATTGGTCGCGATTCCTGTTACTATATCGGGAACAAAGTCAAATGCTTTCATAAGTCCCAGTACTGCATAGGGGTCAGAAGCACTTAAAATCGTACATTTTATATGTTCTTTAATCATGTTTATAGCAATACTTCCGTTATAAGGCTCCAAAGGGGAAGCGCCCACCTCAACCACCACAATATCTGCATGTTGCTGTTGTATGAGACTCAATAACCTTTGCAATCGTTCCTTATACTTCTTCGGCTCGCAAATAGAAGAAGGTAACCCTACATCGACAAAATCAAATACGGCATCTGCACCTACGTCTTTAATCGCTAAAATATCTTTATACCTCCCTGCTCCTGCCAGTTTGGCTCCTACCACTTTTAGTCCTGCTGCTTTGAGTAAATTAGTAACTATTCTGGCTGAGGTGGTTTTTCCTGCAGACATAGAGGTCCCCACGAATATAATTACCGGCGCAGCAAACGCAATATCGGCAACCTGGGGTATATAATCGGACATAGTTACTTTTTTACCCTGCCGCATTATATGTCCTTTATATTCTATTTTCATTAATGACGGGATAAAAGCCGATTTTGATGTCATTTTCCCCAGGAGTCCGGCGGCGGTGAGTACGTGCATTTGCAGATCGTCTTTAACTTCTTTCCAGGTTCCTGTAGCTTCTAGAGTAGCATATCTTTCTCCCAAAGCACCTATAATCAACTCTCCTCCTATAACTCCCCGCATTCTGCCGTTGGGCAGTTCTATGCTTAGAGTATTACTGCCGGCATCAATAATTTTAGCTGCAATATAATCGGCTGTTTCCCACTTTTCCCTGTCAAGAAATTGCAATGCAAAAGGGACTTGCGAAAGATTAGAAATACGGGTAAGCGAAGTATAGATATACGGTGTATCCATAGCTTATGTTTTTACATCTGCCAGTAATAGTAACGTTAACAAGGCAGTTCTTTCCGGCAGCTTTTTATAGAGAATGTATTCATGATTGGCATGCGCTCCGTCTCCCGGAGTACCCAAACCATCAAGAGTAGGTACCACCGTACTGGTGGTATTGGCGTCTGATCCTCCTCCGGCAGTAGCATCTTCCAATGTAATTCCAAGAAGTCGGGCCTTTTCAAGTGCTGTTTGCCATAAACGCTCATTACCCGGTGTTTTTTCCATGGGAGGGCGCCCTATACCGCCTTCCACCGTTAAGGTAACATCCTCCATAGCAGGAGTTAACTCTTTAATTTTTTTGGTAATGTATGCCCCGTCTTTTTCATTAAGTACACGCACATCAACTACCGCCTTACTTTCGGGTGCAATCACATTAGGAGAGATACCTCCTTCTATCATTCCCACGTTAACAGTGATTCCTTTTTCAAAATCATTCATACTGTACAGCTTTTGTACCTGATGTGACAATTCAACAATAGCACTTATGCCTTTTCCAGGATCAAGACCTGCATGTGCTGCTTTTCCTTTTACGGTAATGGTAAACCTCCCTACTCCTTTACGGGCTGTCTTTAGTTTTCCGTCAAGCCCCAGTGGCGGTTCCAGCACATAGGCCCTTACCGACAAATGTGCCAGTTTTTTAATAATGCCGGTGGACTCTATACTCCCTATTTCTTCATCAGAGTTTATAATAATTACAGGAGTGACAGACCAGGGTAATCCCAATTCCCGGATTATCCGTATCGCAAAAAAAAGCTGGGTAAGCCCCACTTTCATATCATATACACCGGGGCCTTTAAACTGGTTGTCATGTCTGCCTACAGGCATCATTTTTAACGTTTGTATCGGCCAGACGGTATCACAATGCCCTACTATTAATTGCAACGGGAGCTTCTTTTCTCTCTTT
The DNA here is from genome assembly GCF_037646345.1 of Ascidiimonas aurantiaca. Lineage (NCBI taxonomy): Bacteria > Pseudomonadati > Bacteroidota > Flavobacteriia > Flavobacteriales > Flavobacteriaceae > Ascidiimonas > Ascidiimonas aurantiaca. The sequence goes on from NZ_JBBEWR010000010.1 coordinate 121,253, forward strand.
GCAGGACGGGCGTATAAATATCCTCCGGTTTCCCGGCCCGGTACCTGCAAACTGTAAAAATCTAATTCTGTAAATTTTTTTTGCAACAGCTTAAAAATAGCGGTTTGAGCAGCAGGTAAAGAAGATGGTGTTTCTATTTGGACCAACTCTTTCAAAAACTGAAGCATTTCCTCCTCTTTATCCAACAAACGAGCGTGAATTACATCTGCTATTTCTCGCTGAGTTTTCATCGTGTAAAACCTTTTGGGAACGGGAAGGCAAAAGTGTCTTTTATAACGGCGAAACGACCATCTGCAATATATGCCAACAAAGGATGTTGTTGTAATTGTTTCTGTTCATCCTGTTCCGAAACCCTTAAATAGAGAGTATTTACCCGGGCAGATAAAATCTCTCCGGTTATAAGACTGTTTTCTCCGAAACCATCAATAACTTTGAAAAGGCGGCACTCCAGATGCACATAAGAATCGGAAATTAACAACGCATCTATTTTGGTAGCTTTAACCGTTGCCAGTGCCTTGACCGTATATTCTGATTTAGAGTGTTCTGATTTTCTGGGAGATGCTGCTAATGATGTAGTTACCAACTGGTTTGGCATGGGGTAACTTATTGAAAACTCCTGCGCCTTCTGTACATTACCATAGGTTTTGTGACGTGGTGTGCACACAAAGCCAAAATAATTGTCAAACCCCATAGGTATTGCCAGGTGTTTAGGCGCCATATCATACCCCTTATCTTCTTTTGTACCTACTATAACCAGGGAGGCAACGGTAAAAAACCGGTTCCATATAGGGGCTGAAACATCCAGCGATATCCATTCATCATTCATAATTGTCAAAAAATATATGCCCCAAGTTACAAAAGCTATACAAGCCAGAAACTGATTTTCATCAGTTATAAAATATAAAAACGAATACTGTTTTTATTTTAAATTATTCCAAAAGAGAAGTATTAAGGAAGTTGAAACTATTGAGAACAAAAGAAGCAGATACCTTACGGCATCTGCTTCTGTAAGAAAGTATTAAATGCATTCATAACGCTTTTAATGAATAAAACTGTTTTTATCTCTAAACCCAGTACATCTTAAAAGGATATTGATACTTTTAACACCTTCTTTATTTTATCGCCTAAGAGGCGACAAAACTTGTTTTTAAGTCTCAAAAAACTAAAGAACTTTAAATCTATTAACCACTAACTGAAGCAAATATAATACGCTCAATCTAAGAGGAAAATGACAAAAATCAGTTTTTACATTTTTTTTTCTCCTTCAACATTAGAAAAGTATCAAGTTACCCTGAAAAACTGGCTTCCGGCAGATCTTCTGCAGCGATAATACCTCCTGCGGTAACAGCTTCACCACCTGACAGCTTAGTTAATGATTGATTGGTATTCCATAATGAATTGGAAAAACCCCAATGTAAACTTCCCGTTTAAAACTATCGTACAGCCTTAGCTCCTATATAAGCAAGCTGATTATACTTTTCACCCGGAGAAGCATTTTTACCTGCTGCTTCAGCAAGGTCTTTCATACCCGTTTTGGTAAATGTTTTAACAAAAGTTTTTATGAGCAGACCTGCGTTTTTACCATCAAAAAATAATGATCATATTACATTTATAAGAAAGGTATGCTAAATGAAAAGAGCTTGTTAGTTGTTGGTCATTCTTGTTCACAAACATGAAGGGTATGAAACAAAAAACAGGAAGCGCTCGCTTCCTGTTTTTTGTTTTAAAGATTAATTTCGTTTTACGAAAACCTATATACAGTTCACGTTAAACAATATAATTATTAATCTTCTTTTTAATTGTTGCCAATACTGGCCCCAAATCAAATTATTATGAAAAAAATGAAAATGAAAAAGCCGGAGTCAATATTGTAAATATACCGGACATGCACTTCGAACACCTTGTTACAGACCTCCTTTTCAAGTACGCCTATTAAAGTTACACGTCCGATACATCTACCTAAATGCCATTTATCTCAAAAAGAGAAAAAAGGCATTATAAAAATCCAACTGATTAAAAGAACGTATTCTAAACCTGTTACTAAAATAATTTGTCGGTAAATCAAAAAAAATGACTTATATCAGTTTTTAGCTTCTTTTTCCGGATTTTGTTTATTTTTTTTAATATGTGACGGAGTAATTCAGTAGCACACTTATCAGGGATACTTCCAAAGCAGCAATGCTATAGCCAATAGAAAAGAGTGTTCCAAATAGTTGTTCTCTTTCTCTTTTAGTATCTCCCTGCTTCCCGGTTTTTATTTTACTGCAAAATGTTTTTACAGTTTTTTATGGTTATGCTGAATACTTTTTTCGTGTAATACCAAAAATGGGACCTTTGTATGGTAGCTAATGTTCTCTACGGTAGGTCTGAAGAATATTTGCTGGAAAAAATTAAGATTCTTGGCCACCATAGCAATCATATCCACATCATGGGTTTTCACAAAATCCTGGATGGCATTTTCAAGCCTGTTATTGGTGGTTGTGTGAAATGTACACGGACAATCGCTGAGATATCCCAGGAGCAACTCTCTGTTAGCTACCTGTTCTGCATTAAGCTTTTCTTTATTCTTGGTAACAAAAAGTACATGAATATGAGCATTGTGCATATTACATATATGAACAAGGGTATCCAGAATATCGGCATTGTACAAAAGATTAAAGTCTGTAGGAAATACAATTTGGGCCGGCGATTCAAAAACAGCATCTTCAGGAATTACCAATTCAGGACAGGGTACCCTGGTAATAACATCGCCTGTATTACTGCCAATGACCACTTCTCTTAAACCGGAAGCGCCCTTGGTTCCCATCACAATAAGGTTGATCTCTTTTTCCCGGACAAATTCTTTGATGGAGTCTATCAGGTAATTATAATCAATAAGACTTATATAGTTATGCTTACTGTTACCAGACAAAGCTTCTGCTCTCTCCACGAGTTCATTCATTTTTGTCTCTGCATCAGAAAGCACAGTACGTTGTACGATCCTGGTATTTGGTGTATAGGCAATATCCCCCCCTACCATAGCATTTGGCCTGCATACATGCAGTATATAAAAATTACACCGCTCTTTCTTGAAAAAAGAAACAGCATATGAAACAGCGTTCCATGCGTTATCAGAAAAATCGGTGGGTATCAATACATTTTTCATTCTAGCCCAATTATAAAAACAAATGTATCATGTGGCCAGAACGAAAAAAATGATAAAAGTCAGTTACTGGAATCCTTTTATCATTCTACTTCTTCCAAAGCAAGAATATCGAGTACTTTTATAGTTCTTCCTTCAATCTCAATTAAACCTTCTTTTCGCAGTGAAGATAAGGCGCGAATAAGGCTCTCAGTGGCAATTCCGGCTACTCCTGCTAAATCACTTCTGGAAATTTTTATACCTTCCTGTTGCCTTTCTTTTAATTTATCAACAAATTTTAAAATAGTATGGGCTGTTTTTTTTCTTACAGAACTATACGCCATGCGTAGAAGTTGTTCTTTTACATCTGAAAGGTTATCGGTAATATAATTAATAAGTTCGAGTGTTACGCTGTGATTTTTATCAAGGATCTCTTTCAGTGTCTCTTTGGAAAGCCTGTAAAGTTTTGCATTCTCTAATGCGGTGGCAGATTCAAGATTGGGTGAATTATATGCGAAGCTGGTATATCCAAAAATATCACCTGCTTTATACAAACCTGTTATAAGTTCTTTTCCGTATTCATCAAGACGGTGGTTTTTGATAACTCCGCTTTCAACCAGATACAGATAATTGGCATTACTGCCTTCATTGTAAATCTCACTACCTGCCATATACTCTTCCACATCGGCTTCGGTCTTGAAAAACTCTTTGAGATCATCCAGTCCTTTCATATCTGAAGCATCTGTATCTTCCCCGGCAGTTGCTCTTTCATGCTCCATTAAAATAGCCGATTTAGCCATGCGGCTTTCAATAGCGCTAATAAGTTCTTCTTCTTCAAACGGCTTGGTGAGATAATCATCTGCCCCCATATCCATTCCTTTACGAATGTCCTTATGTTCTGTTTTGGCAGAAAGAAATATGAATGGGATAGCTTTGGTCTTACTGTCTCCCGAGAGGGTTTCCAGGACTCCGTAACCGTCCATTTCGGGCATCATAATGTCACAGACAATGATATCGGGAAATACTTCACGTGCTTTTTCAACACCTTTCTTTCCATTTGAAGCTGTTACTACTTCATAATCTGATAGCTCAAGGAGTTCTGCGGTATTTTCTCTTAATACTGGATCGTCCTCAATCAACAATATTTTTTTCATCGGTGTGCTGTTGTTTTAAAAGGGGGATTTGCACTACAAAGGTGGTACCTACATTTTCTTTGCTCTTAAAATAAATGCTACCTCCCAGGTTTTCCAGGTGACCCTTTACAATGTTAAGACCTATACCTGTTCCCTGGTTGAGAGAAGCATTTTCGGCCCTGAAATACCTTTCGAAAATATGTTTCTGATCTTTTTCGGGAATTCCAATACCCTGGTCTTCTATCCTAAAAGAAACGATATCTTCACTACGCTCAATTACAATTTTGATCGTTGTCTCTTCAGAAGAATATTTTATGGCATTGCGAATAAGATTTGAGAGTATTAAAATTAGTATTTTTTCATCAAACTCTAATGAAATATTGTCAATGTTTTCCGGGTATTTAATGCGTTGTCCGCTTTTGAGAAGCATATTGGCATCGTAAATTACTTCATTGAGTACCTTACTGAGATTAAAAGTAGAGAACTTATAATTTACTTTACCGGAATCTATACGTTCTACTGATAAAAAGTCGTTGAGAATATCATTGAGATGATGTACTTTATTGGCAATGGTTTCGAGATGTTTTCGCTGTTTTTCTTCCTGCCCCATTCCCATATATTTATCTACAAGCCGGGAGGAAGTGAGTATTCCGGTTAACGGTGTTTTGAATTCATGTGAAACTAAGGAAAGAAACTTGGTTTTTAGGTCATTAAGCTCTTTCTCTTTACGAAGAGATTCCAGCGCATGTGATTCTGCTTTTTTTCTTCGCTCTACTTCTTTTTTAAGTTCTGCTACATATTTACGTAATTCGGAGGTTCGCAGTTTTATTTTATCTTCCAGTCGCTCATTGAGCTCCATAATGCGCTGCTCGGTCTCTTTTCTAAGAGTAATATCTACCAATAGAGCGAGTACATACGTTTTTCCATAAATAGAAAAAGGTGCCAAACCTACTTCTATAGGGAACTCGAGTCCGCATTTACGCAAACCATACAGCTCACGCCCTTTACCCATTTGCCGTTTTTCGGCATGTTTATAGAAATTATTAAAAAAAGTGCTGTGGCCAAAACGATATCTTTCCGGAATAAGGTCTTGCAACTGCCGCCCTTCCATCTCTCCCGGATCATACCCGAACATTTCATGAGCAGAAGTATTGGTGGCTACAATTTTCTGGCTGTCATCCACCATCAACAAACCTTCGGGTATGGCTTCAGATAATGTTAAAAATATATCGTTGCCCGAATGTAACATATGGGTTGCAATTTTTATAGTTTAACCAGGTTTCGCCTTTACGAAAAACACCCTAAGTATTTACAAAAATAACAATAATTACGTTTGCAATGATTTTCGTCATTGTTAAAAATGACATGCTCTTCTATTTTTGCTTAAACTCAAAACCTTATGAAAGGAAACTTACACTTAGGAAAGGTATCAGGTATCAAAATTCAGGTACATTGGACCTTTTTGTTCATTATTATATGGATTGTTTTTATTGATTTGAGAGGTGGTGGTAATTTACAATCCTCTCTGATAAGTGTAGCTTTCGTAATGGCTATTTTTGCATGTGTGGTTTTACATGAGTTGGGCCATGCACTTACTGCCAAAAAGTTTAATATAAAAACACGAAAGATCACATTACTTCCTATTGGAGGAGTAGCCATGCTTGAAAAAATGCCTGAGAAACCTTCAGAAGAACTGGCAGTAGCCATTGCGGGGCCTCTGGTAAATATAGTCATTGCAGCGATATTACTGCTTTTTATCCCTCTTGGTGATTACTTCAATATGAATGCCGAAGAACTGGAAGGACTTATGGGTTCTATAAGCTTTACCAATTTCTTACTCAATCTTTTTGTCGCCAATATTGTGCTGGTTATTTTTAATATGATACCCGCATTTCCTATGGATGGGGGCCGTGTTCTTCGCGCCTTGCTATCTATGAAAATGAGCCGTTCTGAAGCCACCAATATCGCCGCTAATCTCGGGCAACTATTGTCATTCGGGTTTTTCATCCTGGGAATACTGTATAATCCGTTCCTGATATTGATCGCCCTTTTTATCTTTTTAGGAGCTGCGGGAGAAAATAAAATGGAACAGCAACTGTCACTCATAAAAGATTACCAGGTAAAAGACGCCATGCTTACCAACCTTACTTTCCTTACCCCTCAAACCCAAATTAAAGAGGTGGTTGAACTGCTTATTGCAGGAGTAGAAAGAGATTTCCTTGTTACTGAGGCAGGCCATACACTTGTAGGTGTTTTACATTATAATGACCTGATAAAAAATGTGAAAAATCAGGAAATGTCCATAGACAGTATTATGGATACCCAATACCGTGTTCTTGAAGCATCAGCTCCGTTAAGAGATGCTCTGGAAACTATAAATCGTGAAAAACGAAAATTTATTCCTGTATTTGAAAACGGAAAACTTACCGGCGCTATAGACCTTACCAATCTGAGTGAATTTATTCTCCTTCGCTCAAATTTATTGCCTCAGGTGAACTAACCGGGAAATACATAGCCGCCAGAAAGTAATCTTTCTTAATTGCCGGTATCCTTCTGCTTTATGACTTTGCTCATATGCCAGTTTTTTCATTTGGCTTTATTTTGAAGTGTTTTTAAATATATAGTAATTGTGAGATCCTTTATAATCATTTTTGTCTTTGTAATGGTCACATCTTGTAGTAATTCAGACAACAAGATACTTCCTCAAAAAACCATGTTAACCGAATCTGTATATACATCTGTAACTATCCAACCTGATAGTCTTTACAAAGTATATGCTGCCGTGGGGGGTATTCTGGATCAAAACCTGGTTGAAGAAGGGGATCTGGTTCAAAAGGACGACCCGCTCATACAGATTATTAACAGCACCCCCGAATTAAACCAGGAAAACGCCAAACTTGCCTACGATCTCGCTAAAGAGCAATATCAGGGAAGTGCTGCCATACTGAGCGAACTGGAAGACCAGATCCAGGCTGCATCACTAACTTTAAAAAATGACTCTATAAATTACTTTCGGCAAAAAAACCTTTGGCAACAAAACATAGGCTCAAAAATAGAATACGACACCCGAAAACTGGCTTTTGAACTTTCCCAGAATAATTTACGCCTGCTCAACAGCCGTTACCAGCGCACCAGGCAGGAACTGGAAACACAATTAAGACAGGCTGAAAATAATTACAAAACCGCTCTCATAAATACAGGCGATTTTACCGTTAAGAGTAAAATAAACGGAAAAGTATATGCGCTACATAAAAACCCGGGAGAGATCGTATCATCGGCCGAACCTCTGGCCGATGTGGGCTGTGATGATACGTTTGTCATTGAAATGCTGGTAGATGAAGTAGATATTGTGAAGCTTACGCTGGGATTAAAAGCATTAATCACTTTAGATGCATACAATTCTGAGGTTTTTGAAGCACAGATCAGTAAAATCTATCCTAAAAAGGATGAGCGTTCCCAGACTTTTAAAGTAGAGGCTGTTTTTATACGGGCACCAAAGGTTTTATACCCCGGTCTGGCCGGTGAAGGAAATATTATTATTGCTAAAAAAGAAGAAGCCCTTACCATACCTAAAGAATATTTAACCGAAGATAACCACGTCCTTACCGAAAAAGGAGAACTAAAACCCGTAACTATTGGCCTGCAAAGCCTCGAAAGAGTGGAAATTCTTGAGGGTATTGATGCAAAAACGTATTTAAGAAAACCAGAAAAATGATCAACTGGAAAGTAATACTTACCATAGCCAAAACCCATTTGGTAACCAAAATGAAATCTACAGTTACCGCTTCCTTAGGGGTTACTTTCGGTATTGGCTCCTATATTACCTTGGTAAGTTTTATGACGGGCCTTAATCAAATGCTTGATGACTTAGTACTTAACCAGACACCTCATGTACATATTTATAATGAAATTGAGCCTTCTGCAAAACAACCTGTCTCGCTTTATGACGAATTTGAAAATGCGGTGAATGTGGTACACTCTATCAAACCAAAACAAAGCCAGTTAAAAATACACAATGCACTTCCTATGTTGCATTACTTAAGGAAACATCCTGAAGTGAAAGGCGCCACTCCTCAAACACGTGCTCAGATATTTTATTTATCCGGTTCCATAGAACTGGGGGGCAACCTTACCGGAGTGGATATCATGGAAGAAGTACAACTGTCTAATATTCAGGATTACATTGTTTCAGGGACCCCTGAAGAGCTTCGCAATAATGAAAACGGGATACTTCTGGGAGCAGGACTGGCCAAGAAAATGTCTTTACAAATGGGAGATCGCGTTCAAATAAGTACCGTAAAAGGAGATATTTTTCCATTAAAAATAGTGGGGATTTACCAGAGTGGTATTGCTGAAGTTGACAATGTACAAAGCTTTGCCAATCTAAAAACGGTACAGCGTATTCTGGGAGAAGCCGAAAATTACATTACTGATATAAACATTAAATTGCTTGACATCAATCAGGCTCCTAATATGGCAGACCGGTTGGAACGCCAGTTTAACGTAAAAGCCAAAGATATTAACGAAGCCAATGCGCAGTTTGAAACCGGAACCAATATCCGTAACCTGATAACGTATGCTGTTTCCATTACCTTACTTATCGTTGCCGGTTTTGGTATCTACAATATCCTCAATATGCTCATTTATGAGAAAATGAAAGATATTGCCATACTTAAAGCAACAGGGTTCTCAGGCACAGATGTTCAGCTCATATTTATGAGCCAGGCAATGATCATTGGCGCAATTGGAGGGGTTTTGGGCTTAGCCATAGGGTATGGACTGTCCAGACTTATTGATAATGTAGCTTTTGAAACAGATGCCCTCCCCACTATTGATACCTATCCCATTAATTACAATATATGGTATTATGTAATTGGTATTTCATTTGCCCTGTTCTCTACCTTTGTAGCAGGGTATCTGCCTTCCAGCAAAGCCAGAAGTATAGACCCCGTAAGAATAATAAGAGGAACTTAGCAGTTAAGCCCGTTGGTGTATGAATGATCTTGTTTTAGAAACCAGAAATATAAATAAATACTTTAAGAAGCCCGTTTTATTTCATGTATTGAAAAACATAACTTTCAATATTAAAAAAGGAGAGTTTGCTTCTATTATGGGAAAATCAGGGTGCGGCAAATCTACTTTACTCTATATTCTCTCTACTATGGATACTGACTATGAAGGGGAGCTCTATATTAACCGGGAGCTTATTACCGGGAAACCGCACCAGGAACTATCAAGGATACGCAATAAACACATAGGGTTTGTTTTTCAGTTTCACTACCTTCTTTCAGAATTTAGTGTTCTTGAAAATGTGATGCTGCCTGCTAAAAAGCTGGCAGAAAAATCAAATGAAGAAATTGAGCATGATGCCATGAAAAAACTAGACATGCTTAATATTGGGCATCTCGCCCAAAAAAGAGCTTCCAGAATCTCAGGAGGCGAAAAACAACGAGTTGCCATAGCCAGAGCCCTTATTAACAACCCCGCTATACTCATGGGAGATGAGCCCACCGGAAACCTGGACAGTCACAATGCAGAAAATGTTTTTAACATTTTTAAGCAACTGAAAGAAGAAGAAGGTCTTTCTCTTCTGGTTGTAACCCATGATAAGGATTTTGCCTCAAGAACAGACCGAACCATTATCATGGGAGATGGGGAGATCCTACGATCCTAACGAATAATTACGTTTTGTGATCAATGCTTTTCTTTTGGAAAACTTACAAGAGGAATGTGAACACTGGCTTCCATTTTTTTTACCAGATCCCGCTGAAAGAGCTTTTTCATGAATCCTTTGTTCTTTCTCTCAAGCATTCCTAACATATTTGCTTTCGTATCTGTGATATAATCAGATAACGTTTCATAAATCGCATCAGAAAACAATATCCTGAAAGTAATATGTGGATAATCTACCTGTTGGCCAAGCATCTCCTTAAACCATTCCATCTGGTCTTTGCCTGAATATTCTTCCCTGGTAGAAATATGTACAACATGTATAGAAGCCTCAAAAGGTCTTGCTATTCCGGTGAGTTGTTGTATGGCTCGTATATCGCTTTCCTCAAAAGCGGTGGCATATGCTATTTGAGATATCTCGTTTCGCTCTATATTATTAGGGATTGCCAGAACCGGAATATGCGCTTTGTCTATCAATATTTTGGCAATATCACCCGCAAAAAGTCCCCGGGTAGTGTGTTCATCTTTCATTCCAATCATCATGAGATCTGCATGTATTTCACCGGCTACACTGAGAATGCCCCCTGAAACGGAAGCATGCCGTGTGGTCATACACCGAATGTTCATTTTTCCCAGTTCGTTTCCCAAATGCTTACGACAATACTTCGTTAAAGACTCCTGGTAACTCTCGAAAGACTTATCGTCATCCAAACCTACAGGGCGCAGCCCGGATACCCCTGTAATGGGAATATCATACACATAAAGCACTACCATACTGGCTTCCAGCTTTTTACATAAAAAATAAGCGTATTGTAAAGCGGCGACTGAGTAATCAGTACAATCTGTGGCGTATAAAATAGTTTTCATAGTTTAAGAGATACATTTTAGTGGGAAAACTATGGCTTTCAAATAAAACAAAAAATGACTTAAGTCAGGAAGGAATTTTTCCAGTGATCAAAACAGCAGAAAATGAAAACTTTTTAAGTATGCAACCGGCCCGATACATTAAAGCTGAGTAATGGAATGTTTACATTAGCCTGCATACGTTTTATAAGTTTTTTTTGAAATAAATATTTCCAAACATCCTCATCTTTTTTAAACAACATGGCCAGCATACCGGCATCTACATCATTTAAATACAGGCGAAGCCTTTCGTAAACATCCTGTGATCGTATTACATCAAAAAGTACATTTTCATAATTTATTCTCTGTTGAAATCGCCATTGAAACCAGTGGGTACGTTCGCGGGTAGTAACATCAGAACCCGAAGCAATATGCACCACCCGGATTTTTGCTCCGAAAGGTCCGGCAATTTCTACCAGTTTTTTTAAACAGTAAAAATCTTCTTCCTGATAATTACTGGCATAGACAATAGTATCTAATGTATTCATTTTATAATTGGAAGGCACTGCCAAAACCGGGTATGAAGATCTCTCAAAAAGGTTTTGTGTTACATTACCCATAAAAAGGTTCTTCAAACTATTCTTACCACGCATACCCACTATTATGATACCTGATTGCATGTGACCGGCTTTTTTCAATATCCCTTTAAATACCGATGAATGAAGTTCCGGTTCAATACTAATACCAAACGTATTATTCTCTATAGTCATCGGGTCATTTACAGTAAGCTTAAAAAAATTGATTAATGATTTTTGGTGTTCCTCAAAAACAGAAACTCCATCTTCGGGAAAGTCTTCCCGGGTTTTAGATATCCTGCTTTCCGGAAAAATATGCGTAATTACCAGTTTGGATTCCAGTTTTTTACAAAGTACACATGCATACCTAAGCCCTGCAGCAGAGTTCCGGGAATAATCGGTAGCAAATAATACTGTATTCATTATAATAATTACGTAAGATACTATATACGAAACTACGTAACCCAAAAGAGCACTCCTATGACTAAAATCATATACTTCGTTTCCTGCAAACTGACAGAAATCATTTTAGCTACCCCAACCACATACTATTTTTGGTATTGTACACCGCGTATTTTAACTTAATTATAAACAAGCAAATACATGGTTTGACAAGGAAAACCCTTAAAGACCCAATGTATTTTAAAACTCAAAAGCATGGAAAATTATAGAATTCGTTCAAGAAGACCCGACCATAAGTATCAAGCTTCATGGGAAGAATTATATACATTAACCCGTCACTGGGAATCGAATATGGATTTCTACAAAGATGAACTTCGTTTTTTACAACGACTTATTAATAAATACCTCCTGTGGATCTCTAAAGATAACAACCTTAATCTGGTACGTAAAACAGAGCAGAAACTTTCTTCTGTAAACAAGAGTTGTAGCGAGCTTCGGGAAAAAATAGGTAAACACCTTACACGTATGGTGTATCTTATGGATAACCCGAACCGTGGTTTTGAAATACTGCTCAGGTCTGAACATGAATATCTGGAAGAGTCTATGTCTAAACTCGCTAAAATGTTTAGAAACAGCCGTAAAGAAGTTTTTGCTGTTACCGAATATGTGATTGATAACGAGCAACTGGAAGGGGTTTTATCTACATCTTAAAATAATAATTTTTAAATAACCGAACACCATGGGACAAATTGCCACCTCCGAAAGACAAATAACACTATACTACAGTTCTGATTCTAAAAGAGCCAAACAAACACTTGCATATGCCCATGCAGAAGGTATTGCACTACAGGCTATCGATATCTTAAAAACCCCTCTCACAGGAACCCAGATCGCTGAGATCGCACAAAGACTGAATATGCCCATTGAAAACCTAGTTAATCAAAACCATCCTTCTTACTCTTCAAAGTTTAAGCCTCAGGAATTTTCAGATCATGACTGGATAAAAGTAATTCGTAACCACCCTAACATATTAAAACAACCTATCGCAATAAGAGGAGATGTTACTATTCTTATAGAAACACCTACAGACATTATAAAAATTTAGTAGTTCTGTAATCGGGAAAGGCAGGCAGGTGATACTATTAAATTATACTGCCTGTCTTTTTTTTTCTGGTATTAACCAATATAAAAACCTGTAGAATACCTTTATAAACGGAAGAAACATTAAAACACTGAGTATGCTGAACAAAACATGCCCATTGGCAATTTGCCGCTGTAGAGGTGCATTACCCGAAATAAAAGATACCATTTTTACCAGATAATCAAAAAACAACAGTCCTGCCAGGATAGGCACCAGATTGAATATAAGGTGAAAAACACCAGCTCTTACTGCATCACGTCTCCCTCCTATTACCGCCAACAACGTATCTGAACAGGTTCCCAGTTCTGCCCCCAACATAACCGAGAGCGCAGTACCCAACTGTATAAACCCCTGTTTTGACAACACAATAATCATACCCATAGTGGCACTGGAAGATTGTATGATCAATGTAATAAGTCCTCCTGCCAGCGCACCTGTAACCGGGTTATTGATCTGTAAAAGCCTTTCTTCCAGAAAATCACTCCCTTTTAAAGGAGCTACTGAAATTTCTAACAGATGGAGCCCAAAGAACAACATGCCAAAATACAACAACAGCTTTCCGGCCTTTTTGTATTTTGCCGAGGCAAATACCCAAATAACGAAGCCTATCACCATAGGTATTACTGCATACTTACCAATACTGAGGGCTATTAACTGACTGGAGAACGTCGTACCAATATTGGCCCCCATAATAATGCCCATAGCCTGATGAAAATTCAAAGTACCTGCATTAATAAAAATAATCACGAGAATGATCACTGCCGAAGATGAATCCAGTACTATGGTAACCAAAGTACCAATACCAATTGCCATAAAAATATTGCCCGTGTATCTGGCTATCATTTTTTCTGCCTTCTTAGAGAACATGCCTCTCAAGGTATCAGACAGGTTTTTAATGGCATATAGGAACAGTACCAACCCTCCCACCAGTAGTGGTAAAACCGAAGATGTAAGAGATGATCCCAAAATACCGTGTTTGAAAGTAGTTAATTCATAAAACCTACTTTGTCTTTTAAAGCAGGTAACTCCCATTTGATCATTTCTTTAAGAAAACCATCTACTTTCTCTAAAATAAGATCTTCTGTAATGTCAACAGGTGTGTATATACCCATTTCAAGGCTCGATTGTCCCGAAGAATTATTTTTAAAATCAGGAAAAAGAAGAAATACCTCTATATCACCACTATAAGATTGTGAGAATACAAGGGCACCTCCCTTCATAAACTGATAAGATGGTATGAGATCTGCCTTTTCTGAAATGGCAGTAGGGAACGAATCAAACCCAATATTAACGGCTTCATTATTGTACAGCCAGCTAAGTTCCTGTACACGCCAGCCTATATCGTAACGGGCCGCTACAGCACGAAGCGTCATTGAGATTTTATCTTTAACCGATGATCGCCAAAGTAGTTTTTTATCGACAACCGTTGCCAAAGACGCTTTGTATTCATCCACACGTTTGTTAAGATCCTCTATTTCCATTCTTTGGTTTTTAGCGCTTTACGATACATAGCTTTATTATTCTTTTTGTGATTTTTTTTGCTCTTTTTCAAGCTTTCTAAAATATCTTCTGAAAAGGAAGTTTTCTCTCATTGCTTCCATATTTGTATTAAAACGAGCAGTACCTTCTTCTACATTCTTCATTGTATTTTGTAAACTCCTTACAAAAAGTGTATCGGTAGTAAGAAAATGCAGGGCCCCTTCTCCCTTACTGAGCCGGTTGACCATATACTGCAAACTGTCTGACATATGGCTTATGGAAGCCCCTGATGTTTCCAGGTGATCTATTATAGTTTTTACTTTTTGCCCGTACAAAGAATCTTTTAGCAGTATGCCGGCAACACTCTGTTCAGAATTCATACCTTCAACAAATTTGTTGAGTTCGCGCAGGGTGGTCTGGGCATCACGACTTGCTACTTTAAGGTTCCTTATGGTTTTGTAAAGATCCTCGGCCATCACCGTGTCATTCAACAGTCTGCCCAAGGTACCTTTACCCTGAACAAGAGATCGGGTTACTTTAAGAAGGTCTGCCGTGAGTATTGCTGCATTCTCATTGGTAACATTTAGCGTACTCAACATATCTTCTGTACCTATACGGCTATAGCTGGTAATTTCATCCCCTTCATTTACTGGTGGGGACATGTATTTACCAGGTATAATGTTTACGATCATATTACCTACCAGCCCGTCAGACCCTATGGTAGCAATAGCATCTTTCTTAATGTAAGGCTGCATTTTTTGTTCGATGGCCATATCTACACGTATCACCGTATCCTGTTCCATATGAATGCCTTTTACAGTACCAACATGTATTCCTGAAAAACGTACATTGTTACCAGGCTGTAACCCGTTAACATTGCTAAAAACAGCACTAATGGTAAAGGTTTTATCAAAAATGTTCTGATTATTACCTATGAGGTAAGCGGCTACTACTAACAAAACCGTTCCGGTTACTACGAAAATGCCCAGTCTTATTTTCTCTGATGTTGTTCTGGTCATAGTTATTTATTTAAAAAAGGCTTTTACTTTGGGGTCTGTTGCCTTTGATAGTTCTTTAAAAGTTCCTTCTGCATAATTAGTTCCATCTACCAGGAGTATCATGCGATCTGATATTACTCTTGCACAATCTACATCATGGGTAATGATTATAGAGGATGTTTTATACTTTTTCTGTATGCGTATCATTAGTTCTATGATCTCTTTCGAGGTTATAGGGTCCAGACCACTGGTGGGTTCATCATAAAGAATAATACCTGGTCTCATAATAAGTGTTCTTGCCAGCGCCACTCTTCTTTTCATTCCTCCTGAAAGCTCAGAGGGCATAAGGTCTATAGCGTGTATGAGGCCAACATTTTCCAATGCTTCCTGCACCCGTTCGTTTACCGAAAGACCATCTGTCATTTTTTCTGCATGTCTTCTTAACGGGAATTCGAGATTTTCTCTTACCGTCATAGAATCGTAAAGGGCACTTCCCTGAAAAAGAAAGCCTATATGCGTTCTTAGTTTATCCAAAGCTTCTCTCGTAAGTTGGGTAATGTCATTTCCCATAACATGAATAGTACCGCTATCGGCCTGTAAAAGCCCTACCAGACACTTGATCATAACTGACTTTCCGGAACCTGATTTACCCATGATTACAAGGTTTTCGCCCTCATACAGCTCCATACTAAACCCTCTAAGTACGTGATTGTCTCCAAAGCTTTTTTGAAGATTGCGTATTTGCATCACTATTTTAGGTGAAGTCCTGTCTGAACTCTCTGTATGTTTAGATGTTGCTGTTGTCATAATTCATAAAAAATATCTGATATGAATACCGCTACAAAATCCAGAATAAAAATAAGCATGGAGGCCATAACTACTGCTGTATTGGCCGCCATACCTACACCCTGGGTACCTTTTTTACAATAATACCCCTTGAAGCAACCAACAAGGCCAATAGCAAAACCAAAAAAAAATGTTTTTACCGTTGCCGGTATCAGATCTCCGTATTCCAGGGCATTGAATACCTGGTTGAAATAGAGTGTAAAAGAAACATCGCCTTTATAGTGCTCAACCAGGAACGACCCGTAAAGAGCCAAAACATCACCAAAAACCACCAGAAGAGGTATCATAAGAGTTGTTGCTACTATGCGGGTTACTACCAGGTATTTAAAAGGGTTAGTTCCTGAAACCTCCATAGCATCAATTTGCTCTGTAACACGCATTGATCCCAATTCGGCACCAATACCTGAAGCTATGCGTCCTGCGCAAATAAGCGCAATTACCACCGGGCCAATTTCTCGTACAATTGAGATCCCTACCATAGATGGCATCCAGGATACGGCACCAAATTCCTGAAGTGTTGGACGCGTTTGTAAAGTAAGCACCAAACCAATTATAAAACCGGTTACTCCTACCAGGGTCATAGAACGGTTGCCTACCTGATAACACTGTCGGAGTAACTCTTTAAACTCAAAAGGAGGCCGAAAAGCTTCTTTCAGGAAACGTCCGGCAAAAAATGCCAGTTCTCCAGTCTCTAATAAAAACTGTTTTACCCGAGCTGTTATTTTAAGTGTTGTTGCCATACCTGAAAAGCCTGAAAAGGCATATCATGTTCAAATATAGAATAGTTACCACCTCATAAAAATGATTAAAGTCATGTAGCAGAAATGACAATTATCATTTCTGCCTTAACACTTGCATACTAATTTTGGTATTCTTAATTCTTTTTTAATGAAAACCGAAGCCATTTTTAACGAAGACCTCCACTTCGAACACGAGCAATGGAGAAGGGAACTTTTGTTCTGGGAAGATGAATTAAAGTTTTTCCAAAAAAGACTGGAAGAACTCATAAAGCGATGGACCGGTTCGGAGGTCTTATCTGAAATTGAGCAGTATCAGAACCATTTTTTTATTCATAGTACGAAAATAGACGAATTAAAAGAGGGCATCCACGGGCATGAAATGAACATGGCCGCTCACGAACGAGCTCATGAAGTTGTTCTGAATCGCGAACATTTCAAACAGCATTTGGAACACCGTGAGAAAATGGATACTCAAAGAGATATGTACAATGACCTTAAAAAGCGTTTTTTTCGATTTTTATCAAAAAACATGTAATTTGCCTTTTCTGGTTTAGCCAGGATATCATAATTTGCTATGAAAAGAAAAAACCATTTGGGAAACTCACACTATCTAAGCGAGGAAAAGTCTTTTTTAGAAGGCCCCAGAAATCGATTTAAAGAGCTTTGGTTTACTTTTAAAGTACAATATAGTTTCATAAAAGCCTTTAGAAAATTACACTTTATAGGCCCCTGTGTTACTGTGTTTGGCTCTGCGCGGTTTGAAAATGACAATCCGTATTACAAACAGGCCGAGGCTGTAGGCAAAACGCTAACAGAAATGGGGTTTACGGTAATGACCGGGGGTGGCCCCGGCATCATGGAGGCTGCCAATAAGGGAGCATACCTCAACGGCGGCTATTCTGTAGGGTGTAACATCATACTACCCCAGGAACAACACGCTAATCCTTTTTTGCACAAGTGGATCGATATTCCTTATTTCTTTGTACGCAAGTTTCTGTTAATGAAGTACTCCTATGCTTTTGTAGTGATGCCCGGAGGTATTGGTACTCTTGATGAATTATTTGAATCACTTACCCTAATTCAAACCAAAATCATTAATCACTTTCCGGTTATACTCTTTGGTAAAGCATACCATAAAGAATTATATGAACACATCCAGCTAATGGCAGAAAATGAAAGTATCGCGCCCGAAGATATGGATCTGCTGTTCATGACAGACTCTGTTGAGGAAATGAGAGAACACCTGCATGAGCATGCTGTAAGAAAATTTGGGTTGGTGAAAAAACCTATAAAGACACGCTGGTGGCTTGGAGAATTCAAGAATAATATACCGGTAAGTACCAACCTCAATAAATAAAATTATTTTAAACCGGAAGAAGGGAGGGGTAAGTAAATCAGGCGCCTTATGAAATGCTTTTCACAATCAAAAGATAACATCTTCTATATCTTTTCTTTTTGAAAATGACACCCGGTCTGCATATCCTATTCTAAGTAAAATATTAGGGTATTCTTTATCAATAGGCAAAACATCCCGCATTTCTTCTACCAACCTGTCAACCTCACAAGGCAAATTAATATAGGCATGGGCCATTCCCATCTTGGTAGAGAGCAGTAAAAAACGTTCAAGGGTAACTCCGAGCAATATCCATGCCTTCTCATTCTGCTCTTGTGTGCTAAACAAAATAATGTGTGATGAAGAATTTATTTTTTCCATGTCGGCCACCGTTTGCCTGTGTGCATTTATAAAGCCTTTGGCCAGGGATTTACCCATAAACTCGGGCATAGGAGGTGTACCCATAGCTTTGTATGAGAGGCCGTCTTTAGACTCAGAGGTGTCTTTAGGGTTAAAGCGCATCCAGTCTAACAATTCTTTTTTATACTCAGGGTCCTGCATTCGTATGGAATTGGCCCTTGCGAGAAAATCTGTGATCATTTCAAAATGCTCATTACTCCTTCTAAACGCATGAATACCTGTGTTCCCTTCCCTGCGTATAGATAAAAGTGTTTTTATATTTTCGGGTGCAATGTGTACCTTATCATATACACTGCGATTGGTTTGGCGCAGTTCTATACTGCTAAACAGTTCGTGTATGCTAACACTGCCCGAAGAGGTTAATGCTACTTTTATAATAAATGTATTATTATATGTCTGTACAATACGATAGGCTACCTCATAATTAAACTCATGTGCTGCAATAACAAGATTTTCAAGAGCACATCCCAGGCTTATGTACAGTTCCCGGTTAAGAGGATCGGTAGCCGGAAGTGCGCGATCCAGGTCTGGATGTATTTCGATCCCTTCTTCTGTAACCTTAAATTTCCAGGGTTGTGTGTTGTGTCCTGAAGGAGCTTTAACTGCAAAGTATATTAAATGTTTCAACTCGTTTATTCTTGAGCTTTTCTCTTTTTCCATACAAAATTCTTTTAACTTACGTTATCCTTTCCACTGGTTTGCTTTTAAGTGTTTCACAGGTAGCACGATAGCCTATGTCAAATATCAGGTCTATATGGGTATTGTTAAAAACACTGTATTTACCCAGTTCAGGCGGATTGATAACCACATCGCACATGGCAAACTTTTGTTTCGAGTCATGAAACATTCTTAAATGATATGCTCTTTCAAGAATATTATAAAAGTTATTGAGCCTTCGCGAGCTCATATTTTTCAAAGGGCTTACATCTACACCGTAAATAATATCACAGTTGTTTTGTAAAGGAGCTACAGGAAAGTTATCTAATATGCCTCCGTCGGCATAAAGCACCCCATCCATGGTTACCGGTGAGAATACTCCGGGAAACGAAGCAGAAGCCAGCAGGGCAGGTATCAACTCCCCTTTTTTAAAAATAGTGATTTCTCCGGCCGATAGATTCGTAGTTGTAACAAACAACTTCTTTTGCAGCGCTTCAAATTTATTATGCGGAAAATATCCTTTCAGAAAATCATAAAAACTATCAGTATCAACAAAACCGGGTTTTCGACGGGAAAATCTTGATAAAGTGAAAATCTTGACTTTGCGAAAAAACTCCAGCATTTCCTGATAACTATTCCCATTTGCATAGAGTGCCCCTACTAATGCTCCGGCACTGGTACCTGAGATCACTTCAGGAAAAACACCATGCTCTTCCAGAGCTTTAATGACCCCTATGTGTGCGACACCTCTGTACCCGCCGCCAGATAGTACCAGTCCTGTAGTAGTCTTTAAGCTCATTACCTCATAGTTTTCAGGTTACACCGATATTTTGCCGTTACTAATAGGTTTAACCGGATACTCTTTAAATATCCTTTTTACGGTTTCTTCTATTTTTCTTTTCAGCTTTTTGGGAGAAGCAGACAGGCTCTTTACCATAGAAGACTGCCAGATCACCTGATTTTTTTCCAGGTCAGATACATAAATCACCAGGGTCTCTTCAGTATAGTTATACGTTTCTATTCTACAGGCAGCCCAATAAGAGTATTCAGACTCGTCAAAACAATTGGATACGGAAAACTCTTCATCTCTTATAACAAAACGAAATCCTACCTGCAATTCAGGTTGCGAAGCATTTGCCACATACCCTCTGGCCTCCATTTCTGCTTCTATGGCTTCCTTAATAAGGTTTCGGTTAAAATCATTGTCATATTCCGGGTACCTGCTGTTCTCTATGGTCATATCCTCCATACAGAAAGTATAGGTCTTATAATCATTAAAATCTATATCAGGATCATGGTCTGCTACTATTTTTGCACTGGAACAACTCAGCATAAAAGTGCCTATTGTAAGAAAAAAGAAAGCTTTAAAAATTTTATTCATGGTTTTCATTTTTACATTCTTATATGGTACTCCCTACGGTTTCGGCAGTAATTTCATTAGGGGAAACGGTTCCTTTTTGCCAACACTCCAAATTAAAAAAAGTAGTTCTGGCAATATTACTAAGTGCCTCATGTGTTAAGAACGCGTGATGAGACGTAATGAGCACATTGGGCATTTCTATGAATTTTTTTAAAATGGCATCATCGATCCCCTTTTCGGAAAAATCTCTGAAAAAAAAGCGATGCTCATATTCATATACATCCATACCCAGCGCGGCAATATGACCATTTTCAAGTGCCTGCAATACATGTTCAGAATGAATGACTGCCCCCCGGGCCGTATTAATGATAATTACCCCTTTTTTCATTTGGTTAATTAGCCTTTCATCAATAAGGTGATGGGTAGCGGCTGTTAGCGGAGTGTGAATGGAGATAATATCAGATTTTTGGCAAAGAGAGGGTAAATCAGTATATTCCATATCTAGCTCTTCACTCAACTGCAAATCTTCTTCAATATCATACCCCAGCAACGTACAACCAAAACCTTTCATAATTCGAGCCATGACACTTCCTATATGCCCGGTACCGATAATGCCCACGGTTTTACCGGCAAGGTCAAAACCTTTCAGGCCATCTATTGAGAAGTCGTATTTAGATACCCGTTCATACGAAGGTATAAGCTTTCGGTTTAGTGCCAAAAGCAAACCTACGGCATGTTCTGCAATGGCATTAGGGGAATATGCCGGGACATTGGCCACCTTAATGTTTAATCGGGAAGCTTCATACAAATTTACATAATCGTAACCCGTAGAGCGAAGTGCAATATACTTAACACCACTATCCTTAAGTTTTTTAAGTATCACTGAAGAGGCTTCATCTGCCGAAAAAATAGACACGGCATCATATCCAATTGCCTTGAAAGCTGTTTCTGTTGATAACGATTCCTCAAGAAAAGTAAGGGTCTGACTTTCAGGACAAGCTTTCTCCAGATAAGGGATCTCATATGATTTTGCGCTATATATCAATACTTTCATGAATATAAATTTTAAAGTAGAAACACCGGTATGGCATTTCTAATATGAGACCAAAGGTACATTTGAAAGAAACTTTGATAAATGATTAAAATCAGTTTGCTTCTTTTTGTTCTTTAAGCAGCCGGTCGAGTTTTTGGGTTAGCTTTTCAACATAAAGCGGTACATCGGCAATAACTGATTCTCCGGCAATGGCATCTACATCCTGAATAGTGTACTCACCACTTCCCGAAGTAGTAAGATAAAATATTTTATCTGTGCGTTTGTTGGTCTTTTTTACAAATTCCTGTACAGGTACAGGTGCTTCCCAGGATTCAAAAGTATGAAGTATCACCACCGCATACCAGTCATCTGCTTTTACCTGATAAAGCCCTGAAACATCTATCACCTTAAAAAACACATCGGGAAACTTCTCTGTTATCCCCTTTACTACTTTATCTTTAAATTCGCTTCCTTGAGTAGCAATTAATACTTTTGTTTCAAGATCGGGAGCGTTTATTTCATATGCCTCTACATATTCCATAGAAAATGTGGCATTATACCAGTACAGGAACCCTATTAACAAAGCTAATAGTATGGCAAAAAGGATCCCTATTCGTTTTAGAAGTTTCATTTTTTTAAGATAACAGGCGTTGTTCTTTATCGTGTTTCATGATGGCCATAACTGTAAAATATACATTCTTTTTCAGTTCTTTAAACTCATGAAAAAAGGTATTTGTTTTTACAGTAAGCTCGTTGTGCGTTGCTTTTACTTCTCTCTCTTCATAAGGTTGCTCTACCTGATCCAGTAACACATAAAGGCTGTTTTTATGGTTACCTACGCTTTCGAGTAATTCTGAGCAGTTTTTTTTGCATTTGGTGAGTTTCGCTACCAGTTGTTTTGCGAGCGGAAAATGATCGTGAGAAGAGAGTTTTATAAAATACTCTCCCAGTAAATTGGTGAGAAACTGTTGCTCATCACATACAAAGTTCAATTCGGTAAGCCATTTGCCGGCCTCTTTATAACGTTCTTCGGCACTTTTCCAGTTCATTACATCAAAATTGTGTTCCATGATATATTTTTGTTGTTAGGCAAACAACCCGGACGCGATGTCCGGGTATATGCTGCGCGTTTTTAAGAAACTTCAATGGTTTTTGAAGGTTGAGATACTTCTGTGCTTTTCTTAAACAGTTTCATTCTCAACACCCCGTTATCGTAAGAAGCTTTTATATCATCCTGTTTTACGTTATCGGGTAATAAAAGCGTACGCTTAAAAGAGTTATAACTAAAATCTTTACGAATGTAATTATCCTCTTTCTGCTCATCGGTCAATGTTTTCTCAGCACTTACGTTTAAATATCCATCTTCAATAGATACTTCAAAATCCTCTCTGGATAGCCCCGGCGCAGCCAGTTCTATCTCATAATCAGTATCGGTTTCTTTTATGTTCAAAGCGGGTTTGTTTTCAAAGGCACGATTGAAAAAATCATCCCTAAAAAAGTTTTCCTTATCAAAAAAATCTGAAAGCTCTGAACTAAACCACGGCGATCTTCTGTTAAATCTAATCAGTGACATAATCTTAGTCTTTATAAGGTTAAACTTTATTTTAAAGCTCTAAAATACTCATAGTTAATGCTTTGAAAAATGACGGAAGTCAGTATTAAAAAAAAAGATACTACACACCTAATAGTAAACTCATATTTATTGCCCTGTATTCATTAACTTAAAAATCTGATTATAGGCCTGAAACACTTATAAAAACGCATGTTTTCAAAAATAGAACAAGTGCATATTAGAAGATATTTTTTATCTTTAATACGTCTTTTTTTTAATTTCTCATTGTAAAAACATCTATTTATGTCCAGTGATCCATACAATGTTCTCAGGAAAATGAAAACCCCCTTCGGAACGCTCCGCTATTGTAGCCTTTCTCAATTAGAAGATCAGGGTTATGCCATAACTAAACTTCCTTTTTCTATACGAATCCTTTTAGAGAATGCTTTGCGCAATTTTGATGGCTTTGCAATAACTAAAGAGCATATAGAAACCCTATTGCAATGGCAGCCGCAGCCGGTTGCCAAAGATGTTCCTTTTAAGCCTGCCAGAATACTTATGCAGGACTTCACGGGAGTGCCCGCCGTAGTCGATATAGCTTCCTTACGAGCCGAAGCTATACGAAAAGGCAAAAAAGCAGATAAAATAAACCCCCTAGTTCCTGTAGATCTTGTCGTGGACCATTCGGTACAGGTAGATTATTTTGGGACCAACTATGCATACCATAAGAATGTTGAGACTGAATATGAGCGAAACCGAGAGCGTTATACATTTTTAAAATGGGCGCAGACCGCTTTTGATAATTTCACAGTGGTTCCACCGGGAATGGGGATCTGTCATCAGGTAAATCTGGAATATCTGGCTAAAGGAGTAATTGCCAGAGAAGGGTATGCTTTTCCTGACACTCTGGTAGGTACCGATTCCCATACACCTATGGTTAATGGCATAGGCGTGGTAGGCTGGGGAGTGGGCGGTATTGAGGCAGAAGCAGCATTACTCGGCCAACCCTTATATTTCATTATGCCCGAAGTAATCGGGTTGCGCCTGTATGGAAAACTTTCCCCGGGTACTACAGCTACCGATATGGTACTTACTATTACTCATTTATTGAGGAGTTACGGCGTAGTTGGTAAATTTGTAGAAGTATTTGGCCCCGGGCTGGATCACCTGAGTATCCCAGACAGAGCCACCATTGCCAATATGTCTCCCGAATTTGGCTGTACAGTAACCTATTTCCCTATAGACGATCAAACTCTTTCCTATATGCGTAAAACCAATCGTCCGGAAGCACAGGTTTCCTTTACCGAACAGTATGCCAAAACCAACATGTTATGGCGGGAAAATGAAGACGCCATTACCTATTCACATGTTTTAGAGCTTGACCTCACCACCGTAAAACCAACCGTTTCAGGCCCTAAAAGGCCTCAGGATAAGATCATACTCAGCAACCTGAATGCTACTTTTAGAACACTGATTAAAAGTGAACACAAAAGAGAGTACCTGACCCCGCCGCACAGAGAGGCTTCCAAACGGTATATATATGGTGATGCGGCTTTAGAAAACACAAATGAACCAGACATAGCTACAGATACTGTTGAAAACACCGTTAAAACCGTTCATATAAAAGTACCGGGCGATGAGTATCCTCTTAGTGATGGCTCAGTAGTAATTGCCGCCATTACCAGTTGTACCAATACATCAAACCCCAGTGTTATGATAGGTGCAGGCCTGGTTGCCCGAAAAGCCAGGGAAAGAGGGATTGATGTATGCCCCTGGGTAAAAACAAGTCTTGCTCCCGGCTCGAAAGTAGTAACCGATTATTTAAAAAGAGCGCACTTGCTACAGGATCTGGAAGCCCTTAACTTTCATGTTGTAGGCTACGGATGTACTTCCTGTATAGGTAATTCGGGGCCTTTACCTCCTCATATCGCCAGAGCGGTAACAGAAAACGACCTGGTAGTTGCGTCTGTACTTTCAGGGAACCGTAACTTTGAAGCACGGGTACACCCACAGGTAAAAATGAACTTTCTTATGTCTCCTATGCTTGTTGTGATTTTTGCTTTGGCAGGCAGAGTGGATATTGATCTCGAAAATGAGCCCCTGGGGTACGACCCTAATATGAATCCCGTATTTTTAAAAGATGTATGGCCTGATGAGGAAGAGATTCACGAGATCATGCGACAGGTAGTAACTGCCGAAGACTTTAAAAAGAATTACGGAGAGATCTTTGAAGGCACTTTGCCCTGGAAAACCCTGAAAGCACCTCAATTAAAAAATTACGAGTGGGATGAACAATCTACTTATATAAAAGAAGCCCCCTTCTTTAAAGACCTGCCACTTACGCCACCAGAACCGCAGGATATCCTGAAAGCACATGCCTTATTGGTTCTGGGAAATTCAGTGACTACAGACCACATTTCTCCCGCCGGAGCTTTTAATGAAAATTCACCGGCAGGTCAGTATCTCCTTGAAAAAGGGGTGGACAGGAAAGATTTTAACTCTTACGGAGCACGCAGAGGGAATGATGAAGTCATGGTAAGAGGTACTTTTGGTAATGTACGTATCAAAAATAAACTTGTCGATCGTGAGGGAGGTTATACCCGATATATTCCTACCGGGGAAGAAATGACCGTTTTTGACGCTTCAAAAAAATACAAAGCTGCAGGTACCCCCTTGATTGTGCTCGCCGGAAAAGAATACGGAAGCGGTTCTTCCAGAGACTGGGCCGCCAAGGGTACCTACCTGTTAGGTATTAAGGCCGTTATTGCCGAGAGTTATGAGCGTATTCACAGAAGTAATCTGGTAGGTATGGGCGTGTTGCCACTGCAATTTATTGAGGGTGAAAATGCAGAAACCCTGGGACTTGATGGTACCGAGACGTTTTCCATAGAGGGCATTTCCGAAGGACTATATCCTTCAAAAACACTCAAAACAACAGCATATCATAGTAACGGGCATACAACTTCTTTTGAGGTAAAAGCAAGACTGGACTCTCAAATTGAGATTACCTATTACAAAAATGAAGGCATACTTCAATATGTTTTACGGCAGTTTTTAAATGATGAAACCAACAGTTCCTAAATTACAGATAATTTCAAAATACAGGGATAACACCCCTCATAACCCCACTTTGAACACCTGCTAAACTTTGATTAAAGAAGTTTACTTCTCCCCTGTTTTTCAATATATTTGGAAAAATTTGAGATTTATGAAAAAAACACTCTTTCTGGTAGCACTTTTAATGATAAGCTGCCAGGCTGCACAGCAAACCGGTAAAACCGAAATGCAGCCTAAAACCCCGGACTATAATCCGCTTCCCTATGAGGCAGTTATTACAGAAACTGAACTTACTGAGAAACTCTACACTTATGCTTCCGATGATTTTCAGGGTCGTGATACAGGCTCTCCCGGGCAGAAAAAAGCAGTAAACTACCTGAAAGAGCAATATGAAGCTATGGGTATCCCTGCAGCTAAGTCTGATGGTGATTATTTTCAGAAAGTCCCTTTGCAACGCAACAGCCTTCCCGATGCCTCAGTACGAATAGGTGACAGAACCTATACCATAGGTGAAGATTTTGCCGCCTTTAACGGTCCACGGGAAATAACACTTGCTATGGAAAATATAGTTTTTGCAGGGTATGGTATTGAAACTGACACCTATTCTGATTATAAAGGGCTCGATGTAGAAGGGAAGATCGTACTGGTAAAAGCCGGTGAGCCCGTGAAAGAAGACGGTCTGTATGTATTAAGCGGTACAGATACTCCTACGCCTGCCTGGTCCAATATTAGCCAGGCTGTAGCCTCTAAAAGAAAAGTAGCCGAATCTAAAAAGGCAGCTGCGCTGCTTTTTTACGATGAAGGCAATACCCAAATGATCATGCGCCAGTACCAAATGGTTAAAGGGCGTACGGGAGGCAGAATGAGCCTTTCTCAAAACGATGAAGACACCTTCTTTATGCTTTTTGTAAACAGCCAGATCGCTACGGCGCTGTACCCCGAAATAAATCAGTCTGCAAAGGCGCAAACCCTTTCGGTACCCATAAACATTTCGCTTAAAGGCACCTCAGATCCCATTGATTCGGAAAATGTAATAGCCTTGATAAAAGGTTCTGAGAAACCGGATGAATACCTGGTGATCTCTGCACATCTGGATCATGTAGGTATCATAAAAGACCAGATATATAACGGTGCGGATGATGACGGTTCCGGAACCGTAGCTCTTCTCCAAATAGCCAAAGCTTTTAAAAAAGCAGCAGATGAAGGTAACGGACCCAGACGCTCTGTAGTTTTCCTGCACTTCACCGCAGAAGAAAAAGGGCTTCTTGGCTCTGAGTACTATGCCGAAGATCCTGTATTCCCTTTAGAACAAACTGTTGCAAACCTCAATATCGATATGATAGGGCGTATTGATCCCAAACGAACAGGAGACCGAAACTATATTTATCTTATCGGTTCAGATCGCCTTAGCTCAGAACTGCACCAGTTATCAGAAGATGTTAATACGCGCTATTCACAAATGGCTCTGGATTATAAATATAATGACGTAAACGATCCGAACCGGTTTTACTATCGCAGCGATCATTATCATTTTGCTAAAAACAATGTACCCGTTATTTTTTATTTTAACGGTACCCATGCCGATTATCACAAACATACAGACACTCCTGATAAGATTGAGTACGACCTGCTTACCAACCGTACCAAACTTATTTTTCATACCGCATGGGAAATTGTAAACCGCGAAGATCGTATTGTTGTGGACCAACCCTCCCCCACCGAATAAAATTAAAAAGCTCCTTTTTAAAAAAGGAGCTTTTTTTATGCCTTAACTGTTAGGTGATGTAGTAAACTGGTGCTTGCTTGTTTTTACCGGTATGAAATGTAAAAAATGTAAAGCTTCTAATTGTATAAAAAAGCTGTGATATCAGAAGTATTTCCAGAGTTATAAATATTTCATGTAAAACAGTATTTTCAAGAATGTTGAAAAATAGGTAAAGCAACCAAACCTTCTTGTTTTAAACGCCAGGGCGCAAGTACGAAACGATGAACTAAACCTGAAAAAGGAGAAAAAATACAGATGATTAGAATTATGATAACAAAGCAATGATCACTTTATTAAAATTAAAGATACAAACAAAAAAGCTTCTCTTTTACGGAGAAGCTTTTTTAAAACGGGTGGAAGACCGGTCTCGAACCGGCGACCTTCGGAACCACAATCCGACGCTCTAACCAACTGAGCTACAACCACCGTATAATTAGCGGATGCAAATGTAATTTATTTGCCTCTTTCTTCAAAGAAAAAATATTTTTTTTTGGTTAAATGAGATCACTCAACCCCTTTACGGCTACATATCTTTCTGCCGTAAAACCTTCACCGCTGTCCACTCCTATGAGGCGTCCAAGGTCACGTGCGCGGTAATGCAGGCTGTCTAAAAAGTTCTTACTGCTTATGGGCGTTTCAGGTTCTTTACTGTTGGGATCATAAAACTGAGAGGCGTATGCCTTTATGGCTTCTAGTTTTTTCTCTATAAAACCGGAAACATCTACCACAAAATCGGGCTCGATATTTTTCCATTGTATATAGTGATACACCACCCGGGGCCGCCAGGGCTCCTGCCAGGTATCGCCTCCCTCCTCTCTGGTATCTATTTTTCTCAAGCCACT
Organism: Ascidiimonas aurantiaca; assembly: GCF_037646345.1. NCBI lineage: Bacteria > Pseudomonadati > Bacteroidota > Flavobacteriia > Flavobacteriales > Flavobacteriaceae > Ascidiimonas > Ascidiimonas aurantiaca. The sequence continues at coordinate 150,220 of NZ_JBBEWR010000010.1, forward strand.
TAAAAAGCAAGCATCGCTTACGAGTTTACTTCCTCTGGCATGATCAATATGGCGGTCTTCTATGGCATTACACAATACGATATCGGGACGATATTTTCGTAACATTCGTATAACGGCTAACTGATGGGTACGGTCATTGGTAAAAAAACCATCGGCAAATTCCATATTTTCCCTCACGCTTACGCCTAGTATTTGAGCCGCTTTTGCTGCTTCTCTGCTACGGGTCTCGGGCGTACCTCGTGTTCCTAATTCCCCACGGGTAAGGTCTATGATACCTGTTTTTTTTCCATAAGCAGCCTCTCTGGCCAGGGTAGCACCACATCCCAATTCTACATCATCAGGATGGCTCCCGAAAGCAAGGATATCTAATTTCATAAAAATGCGTTCTTTAATACATTATTTTGGCGTTAGTCCGTAGCCGTTAGAGAACCTGTCTTTGCGTTTGCGAGCGCCTGTTCTATATCGGCCACAAGATCTTCTTTTTCTTCAATCCCCAAGGATAAACGAAGAAGACCATCAGTAATTCCCTGTTTTGCCCTTTCTTCCGGAGACAACAGCGCATGTGAAGTCTGCATAGGTGATACAATAGTACTCTCAACACCAGCCAGGCTCATGGAGGGCTTGATGAGTTTCAGGCTTTTCAGGAATAGCCCGGGATTTATTTCTTCACCCAATTCAAAAGAAAGCATACCGCCGTATCCTTTCATCTGTTTCCGGGCCAGTTGATGATCGGGGTGCGATTTTAGCCCCGGATAATACACTTTGGTTACCAAGGGGTTCTTTTCCAGAAAACGAGCGATCTTCCGGGCATTTCTGTTTTGTGCCTTTACACGCAGTCCGAGGGTCTTGATACTACGTTCCAGCAACCACACGGTATAATCACTTAAACTCCCTCCAAAATTCTTGGCGAGTTGAAAAACACGATCCATATGTTCTTCTGAGGCAGCTACGGCCCCGGCAAGGATATCACTGTGCCCTCCCAGATACTTGGTAGCGCTGTGAATAATGATATCTATACCAAAATCGGCCGGATTTTGATTAACAGGACTCGCAAAAGTGTTGTCTATCATACTTACCAATCCGTATTTTTTAGCAAGCTTTGCTATTGCTTCCATATCGATAATGGTCAATAACGGATTTGAAGGGGTTTCTATATACAACACCCGGGTAGTATCCTGTATGCATTCTTCAAAATGGGCTGCAGATGCCCCTTTGGTAAAAGAATAGGTAATACCATACTTTTTAAACTCTTCAGTTACCAGGTTATAGGTCCCTCCATATAGGGTATTTTGTAAAACTACGTGATCCCCCTGTTTTAAAAACGCAAACAATGCGGTACTCACTGCAGCCATACCACTACCAAAAATAAGGGCTGCTTCTGTATGCTCTAAAGCAGCAATTTTCCTGCAAAGTCCCTGCTGATTGGGCGTATTAAAATAACGAGGGTATCGCTTTACATCTACGTTTTCATATGCATAGGACGTACTCATATAGAGCGGTGATACCGCTCCTTTAAACTGTGTGTCTTCCAACTCTCCAATATGAGTACAAATTGTATTAAATCCCGGATTTTTCTTTGTCATTACGGTTTATTTTTTCCCGCTTCTAAATTACAAAATTGAACCAGAAAAAACCGTACTTACGAGAAGGAGTTTAAGCCTGGGGTTTTACCCCAGGCTTTTTTATACCTGCGTTCGTTTCCAGTGTCCTTTTCGAAAATAGATCACGGAAACAATAGCTATCAACACTTCGGCAACCGTTATGGCCATAAATACCCCCAGAGGGCCCCAGTTAAATTCCATGGCTGCCAGATAGGCAAAGGGCAACTGGAATAACCAAAAGCAAAAAAAGTTAATTACCGTAGGGGTCATGGTATCTCCTGCTCCATTAAACGCCTGGATTACTACCATTCCGTAGGCATAGAACAGGTACCCGGCGGTAATGACCCGCAGGCTCAATGCTCCGTATTTCACTACATCAGGCACAGAACTGAAAAGCATAATGATCTGCGGTGCAAAAACCAGGTATATTACAGAGACTGCTAACATAAATACGGCATTGTATTTACCAGTTTTCCAAACAGACATTTCTGCTCTTTCAGGCTGTCCGGCACCCAGGTTTTGACCTACCAGTGTAGCAGCGGCATTACTCATACCCCATGAAGGCATAAGTGTAAACATAAGTACTCTTATAGATATGGTATATCCTGCAAGTACTTCACTGCCAAACTCTGCCATGATTCGCATAAGTACTACCCAACTGGACGTACCTATGAGAAACTGCCCTATTCCTCCCAGGGAGATACGCACGAGATTGAATATTACTTTGACCCGGATCACAAAATGACGTATTCCTAATTTAATACGGCCCCAGCCGTAAAATAAAAGGAACAACTGAAAGATAACAGCCGAACCCCGCCCAATAGTGGTAGCGATCGCTGCTCCGGCAACACCGTATTCGGGAACGGGTCCCAGCCCAAAAATAAAAATAGGATCGAGAATGATATTAAGTATATTAGAAAATACCAGCGACCACATCGCCATGGAAGCATCACCGGCACCTCTGAATATTGCATTGATAAGGAAAAGGAGCAGTATAGTTATGTTCCCTCCTATCAATATCTGGGTGTACCGGTACCCTTCTTCAATAAGATCAGGGGCCCCTCCCATAAACCGAAGTATTTCCTTTGGATATAAGATACCTGGAATACTAATAAGAATAGCTACTAAAATACCCAGCCAAATGGCCTGTGAAGCCGCTTCATTGGCTCCTTTATGATCTTTCTCCCCTATTCTTCTGGCTACAACGGCTGTTGCTGCCATACTTAACCCAATGCCTACAGCATACACCAGGGTAATAACTGACTCGGTTAAACCAATGGTCGCAACCGCGTTTACACTTACACGGCTTACAAAAGCAATATCTATTAATGCAAATATAGATTCCATGAGCATTTCAAGTATCATGGGTACCGATAGCATGAAAACAGCTTTGCGAATACTTCCTGTGGTAAAATCTTCCTGCTTACCACGAATAGCCTGAAGGAAATAATAAAAAAATTTATTGAGAAAATGAGTATGTTGAGATGACATGATAGTAATATTAAATATAATCTGACTTTAAAAAAATCAATATATCTGTCAGGATTTTACAACCTGCCCGGTTGCTTATATTAGAGACCTGCTATTTAATAACTACTATATCCATAATAAGACAAAAGTGCAGCTTTTTTTCAAAATAGCAAAAACATTGTGTATTTTTTCTTTTTTTTAAAATGTATTTAAATGAAAGACAATAAATGCTATGAATACGGAAAGCCCGAACACCTAAAGTATTCGGGCTATAGATAGCATTATGTGTGGTTAAGGAATTAAACCCTGGTGCAGTAGCTATCCAGACATAATAAAGCACCCGCGCCGAAGCCCGCTACACAAAGTCCGGATACCAGTCCCGAGCCGGCACTTCCTATTACGCAGGCCGCTGCCGGCAAACCTACCGCGGCTATACAAACATAATACTGCCAGCCGCATGAGAAGGTGCCTGAACGCTGAGCCAGAGATGCAAAACCATCTCCGTTAAGTGTATTTAACGATGAAATAACCTGATCCGGACTGTTGGCCAGATTGTAATCACAGCCTACACAGGTAAGTAACTCAGGGTACTTGGCAACTAAAGCCTCATAGTTAATTTTAATGGCTTCCATGTTTTTGTTAATAAAGGCACTGTTGTCATCAAAAATATTAGCAAAACGGCTTTCATTCTGTTGACGATAAAGTGTTTTAAACTCTTCAAAACTAACATTCTGCTGCTGCAGAGACTGTGCAATGGCATTGTTAACATTATCAATAGCCGTTTTCATTGCCAAAAAGTTCTCATCACTCAGGATCTTGCTGTCATCTACAACGTTATCCTGTTGTGTTTCCAGTTCCATTGGTTCATTATCCTTATTACAGGAGATAAAACCCGACACCATTAGCGTAGCCCCCATAAAGAGCACTAATACAGACTTAATTGTTTTTTTCATAATAATTTTTTATTAAAGTTAATACTTTCACTAAAGTACAGTATTTAACTACAAAAATACAGTGATTATTAATTTTTTAACAAGATTTAACTTACAAAAACTATGAAATAGTGATAAGCTATTGGCAGTGAGATATTTGAATAAAAACAGTGGGAGTGAGCTGTATGGTTTTAGCTTCTTGTAAAGCATTTTATAAGATGGGAATGTTGCGGAAACACCTCAATTAATTCTTTTTGAGAGGCAAGTTCAAAGTCGGCAAAATCAAAACCAGGCGCAACGGTGCATCCTGTCAGAGCGAAGCTTCCTCCCTTTCTTACTGCAGAAGCAAACCAGTATCCGGCAGGTATTATTGCCTGAGGAACACATGATGAGAGAGTTAGCGGCCCTAAACGTATATTTTCATAAGAGCCGTCGGGACGAATACAATGTATATCGACAGGGTCTCCTTCATAAAAATGCCATAGTTCATCCTGAAGGATACGATGAAATGCTGAAAAATTATGATGCGTAAGTAAAAAATAAATAGCTGTACTAAAAGAACGGTGTCCTGAAAAACCACTACCTGATAATACTTCATGGGGTATGTTTCCTTCGCTTCGATAAGTTTCCTTATAATACCCTCCCTCAGGATGCGGCAGTAATTGTAACTTTTCAACAAGCTCCTGGTATCTTTCCTGCATAATGCTATTGTTTTTCGGCATTAAATATACACTTTTCTCTGCCAGGGAAAAACCGGTTTAATTTGAGCCTTTTTACAATAGTATGTTATTTCGAAAATAAAAAAGATGTAAGAAAAAAGTAAAAATATTTAACGTTTTGAAAAATATTACTCATAGGTTTTTTCTTTACTTTTATATAAACATTAAAATCAATTAAACTTATTTATCAAAATGAAAAGAAAAACCATAAAAAAGCTGTCTTTAAAAAAAAGTAATATTGCCATACTTTCTCAAGAACATTCTCTTAAAGGAGGAAACAGAATAGAAACGTTTACATGTAACGGGCAAACCCGAGAGATCTCTGTTTGTATATGTAATACATTCCAGGTAAATTGTGAAACGGCTATATGTCCGGTTCCAACATTTACAGAGTGTATTTGTTAACCTTATCAGATAATCTGTCTGAAACCAGCACTCTTTAAAAAATAAATACTTTCAAATGAATGTATCTTATCAAAAAGCATTTTTCAGGCTCTTTTACCAATTATTTATCATAAAATTCATTTAAACCTAAATTATCATGAAAAAAGGAAAAATTAAAAGTTTGTCATTTAAAAAAACTTGCGTAGCTAATTTTAGTCAACAGGCAAGTGTAAAAGGAGGTTCAGCAACATGTCCCTTTGTTTCATGTCGCTGTCAATTAACTGTTCCCTGTGAAACTATTGAAATCTGTTGAAAAAACTCCAATTCAGTTTACGTCACGGCCCTTTTTTCCAGGTTTAAAAAGGGCCGTGATCCGTTTTATAGTTTGTGTTCAATTTTGTTTGCCAAAATTTTATGTTAAAAAAGTAGTATAAATATTACTTTTTTAGTAAATTTAAAAATACAAAATCTTATAATCATGAAAAAAACAAAAATTCAAAAATTATCACTTGCCAAGACTTCTATAGCAAGTTTGAAAGAGCAGCGAACCATTAAAGGAGGTGCTTACACAGACACCTGCCAAACCAACGAGCTTTCCTGTAGAGGATGTTTTACAGTGGTAATTTGTCCGGAAACGATTAATTGTCCCATTCCGTCTGTGGATGTATGTTAATTAACATAGTTTAAAACCAACTGCTTCTTCAGGAAGCAGAAGTAACCTGTAGGCCGGTTAAAATGAATGATACAACCGGTTCATCTCTGTCTTTTGCAAAGTCCTAACAGGCAGAACAGATCTGTTTTGTTTAGAACGTGACCTTATTATGCTCTTATCTAAAAACATAAGGTATCTATACTAATGGCAATGGACTTCATAAAACAATTTAATAAATCGTAATACAATGAAAAAAGCTAAAAATCAAAAACTTAAACTTACAAAAGCCATTATCTGCGGCCTTCACCAGACAAAACAACTAAAAGGTGGCCAAACAGGAATATACGACAGCATAAATGTCTGTAAACTTCCTGATCCTCCTACCCTTAGAGAAGCTACCTGCTTTTACACCATTTGCTTTTGTAATAATACGGCTGAAACTATATGCTCTTAAACCCAATAAACATGTGTTAATCTAAAGCTCATTGTATCATAAAAAAGAAGAATATTAAAAAACTGTCCCTGGTGCGTTCATCAGTATGCAATTTAAATCAGAAAAACGCAATAACAGGGGGAACGGGAGGTAGTCTAGCAACTACGGCCACTCTTTGCTGCGAAAACCTGGCTACTCTTAAGATATCAGTTTGTATTCCCTGTGTAACTACTGTTCCGGAGAGTCAGATATAAATGAATGTTAGCACTTCTTAAATGCCTAGAAAGTGTGTAATGTATATACGGAACTCTTTCTGGTTAGTAAACCTGAATCAGTCAGTTCTTATAAATCAGGATAATGTTTTTTTAATGAAACCTTACTCCATTTACCATGAAAAGAAGAAAAATGAAAAGGCTATCTCTTATCCGTATTCTAAACACCGGCAAACAACGTTAAGAGAGAGAATTATAGTATATATAGGCTGTACAAATCTTACTAATGAGATGTGTGATAATTCATCTCACCTTTACGAACCGTGTGTTTGTGCCCGCAACCGGATACTTTCAGAGAATGTCCTCAGAAAGTATTACAAGAAAGTGTTACAAATAATACGAAGTAAATTATGAAACTTTACCTGCATTCCTTTTGCTTTTAGAAAATTAGCAAAAGGAATGTTTTAGTGCTACAAATCTGTTCTGCAAAAAACACTCTCTACAGGAAAGCTTTATTAACTTCTTATAAGTTTTACCAGACTTCACTAAGAAGTTTAAAAATAAGAAAAACCTTCAATATATAAGATTTCTCTTTTACTTTATACTGATTTAACATATTAGCTTTTAACGTTTTAGTTAATGTTAAATATGTAGGTTTATATCTACTTTATTTGTAATTTAGGTACTATATAATACTTAAGATCATGAAAAAAAGAAAAATTAGAAGTTTATCATTAAAAAAAACTTCAGTAGCAACACTTAATCACACTAATAAGGTAACCGGTGGTAACGAGCCGACAAATACTTTTGGAATTGGCTGTACTACTAACACGATTCAGGGATCTGTTTGTATTTGCAACACTATTCGTCCCTGCCCTACGACTGAGTTCCCTATATCACTGGCCTGCCCTACACTACCTTAAACGATATCTGTTCAGTATGTAATCCTTTAATATTGAATACTGATTACCTGGAATAAAAATGTAAAATAATGAAAAAAGGAAAGATCAAAACGCTTTTATTAAAACGATCTTCAGTTGCCAACTTACATGCTGCGAACGTAATAAAGGGAGGTAATACCCTTAGCTGTGAGCTTACTATTTGTCCGGTAGATACATTTGTTTTTTCCGAGTGTTCCTGTGATACCCGACAAACCTGCGAGGCTCGATGTAAACCGTAGTTGCAGAGGCATATTTTTTAAACCCTTTATTAATTTATTTTAAATACTATTTAACTAAAAAAGTTTAATCATGAAAAAAAAAGCATTCAAAAGTCTTTCACTTAAAAAATCGTCTGTAGCCAATTTACATAATACGCATAGGGTACAGGGAGGTTTTGTAGTACGCTTAACTGAAAGCCCTGATACCTGCCCGCCTTCCATATATAGAACCGGGTGTGACTGTACAAGGGTGGAAGCCTGCATCCTTACTGACGATCCGGCGGAATGTACTTCCTTTATTAATTGCTAATACCCGGATATTTTTTGAGTAAACCGTTCATTATTGGTAATAGTTTAATTAAAACCGGGGTTTTTGATCGAGAAAAGCATTAAAAACGATCGTCTGTCGCAAGTCTTTCTCTATAGTTACAAATGAAATGGGGAAAGACAGCGGTTACTTACTATTTCATATAACTCCGATAACTAATTCTTGTTATCAAACTCTGGATTGCATTACCTGGGTAGTCCTAACAACAGAAGAGAATGTGATCTCAGCTATATCATTATTACTAATATATTATTTACCTATAACATCATGAAAAAAAGAGAATTTAAAAAACTGACGTTAAAACGTTCGTCTGTGGCAGATCTTTCAAAATGCACACAGATAAAAGGAGGAGGGGTTTCCAGATTCTGTCCGTCTGAAAATGAGGAATGTGATGATCCTACAGCTATAAATTGCCCAACAGACATACTTACCTGTACATGTTGGTGAAACGATCCTAAAAGATTAACTAAACAAACAAAAGTATAATGAAAAAAAGAACACTTAAAAAGCTGTCATTACATCGCATGCAAGTGGCACATCTTTCTCATAAAGCACCTCTACAGGGAGGAAATGGGGGCACAGTAGAATCTGTAGATGTACCATGCCTTCTAAGTTTTCGGTTCACTGCCTGTGAATGTGAAACCTTACACCTGATAGATTGCGGTATTACTGTAAAACATTGTGACACTTTTGAGTTGACCTGCAGATGTTAATGCAGGATAAAACGTAATTACTTAATACACATATAAATTCAATTTTAAAAAAGCAATCATGAAAAAAAAGAATTTCAGAAAACTCGCATTGTTAAAGTCGTCTGTAGCTAAGCTTAACAAACAAAACTCGGTTAAGGGAGGGAACTCAAGAACCTGTACCACACTGGATGTTCCCTGTGAACCTACCGATCCTACAGCCGATATATCTGTGTGTTTTTGTGTCACTCAAATAGGATGTAAAACTGTAACCTGCCCGGTATCTGAGGTACCCACATGTATCTGTTGATATTGATTAGTACATACGCTCAGCCCGCAGAGCTATAAATACGTAAAGGCCTGATTACTTGTTTTTCGTAAATGGAAAACATAGAAACCATCAGCAAATAAATCTGGTTTCTTTTGTTAAACCTTATTTAAAACTGTATAACCAAAAATTTATAACTGTGAAAAAGAAGAATATAAAAAAACTTTTACTCAAAACAACCTGTATTGTGCACTTGAATAGTTGCCATACAATAAAAGGAGGGGAAACCCCTCACTCGTTAGATACTGCCTGTAACCAATCGTACGATCGTACTTTTTGTGAATGTAACACGTACACCTTTACCGGATGCCCATAAGCATTCTGTTTACCCGTATAAAACTGAAATTACATATTAATTCAAAATATTTATCATACAAATGAAAAAAAGAAAGATCAAAAGCTTAATGCTTGTAAAAGCATCTGTTGCCAACCTCAATAGTGCAAAACATGAAGTAAAAGGAGGGAACAGTTTCGATGTTCTCTGCAATCATACTGATTTTCTATCCGATTGCAATCCGGAAGAATGCCCTGGCAGTTATACCTGTCCTCCGCCACCTACTCAGGGGTGTACAAATACGGGATGTAATCCGGGTACACTTGATTGTCATTCAAAATTTGTTTTATGTGAGCCATAAAAACTAAAAATGGCATCGGTGGTTTAAGATCATTATGCTCCTTACCTGAATATATTTACCCTGCAGGTATCTGTACAAAATAAGGAGGTCATTTATTTTATATTAACTTAAAACTCTATATTATGAAAAAAAGAAAGATTAAAAACCTGTCACTGGTAAAGTCATCTGTAGCGAGCCTCAACGGAGAAAAGCATCAGCTAAAAGGAGGAAATAGTTTCGACCTTCCATGCGGATTTACTGATTTTCCTGAGCAATGTGATCCCGATTTCACCCGAAATCGTACTCAATGCCATAATTGTACAATCGTGCCTACCAATCGGGGGTGTAATACGAATGACACCTGTTTCACGTTTCCACCGGTATGTAACTCGATAGATGTTCCTTGTATTGGTTAAGAATACAATTAGAATGTATAAAAAAAGCTGCTTTGAGCAGCTTTTTTAAATTATTGCGTTTTATCTATCTGGTCGCATTCTTGCGAACATAAAGTTTTTTGTAGCGCCAATAGCTCAGGGCTCCCAAAAGAATTACAAATGCTACACTGTACCATACAAAGGACGGCGTAATTACTTTATCACCACTGGCATAACTATGAAGTCCTACCAGGTAGAAGTTTACCCCAAAATAAGTCATCATAATACTTGCAAAAGCAACCACACTCATAAAATTAAAGGTCCATTGGCTGCGAAGTCCGGGTACCAGCCTCATGTGTATCACAAATGCATAAACCATGATGCTAATAAGTGCCCAGGTTTCTTTAGGGTCCCAACCCCAGTAACGACCCCAACTTTCATTGGCCCATTGCCCACCAAGAAAATTACCAATAGTTAACATCACGAGGCCTACGGTAAGAGCCAGTTCATTAATAATGGTAAGCTCTTTTATATTGAGTTCCATTTTAGTCTTGTTTTTCTCGGTGGTGAGTAACATAAGTAATAAAACGGTTATTCCCAGCATCATTCCCAGGGCAAACGGCCCATAACTACCTACAATAACAGATACGTGTATCATGAGCCAGTAACTGTTAAGTACGGGTTGCAGGTTTGCTATGGCAGGGTCAAGCCAGTTCATATGGGCGCCAAAAAGTATAATAGCGGTAACAAATGCGGTGGCTGCTATGGTAAGATCACTTTTTCTTCCAAAAGCGAGCCCCATAGCCATAGTAGCCCATGCTACGTAAATAACACTTTCATAAGCATCACTCCAGGGGGCATGCCCGCTTATATACCACCGGAAAATAAGCCCGGCTGTATGCGCCAAGAACAAGATAACTATTCCCACTTTGCAAACACGAATAAGCCATTTAATAGCAATTCCTTCCCTAAATATTTGTACAACAATGGCAATAAACATTACCAACCCGAATGCTAAAAACCATATTAAGAGTTTTTCAAAAATATTGATCTCATTATACAGTATTTCGGCTTTTATTTTATTGTCTGAAGGCATTACTTCTGAACCTTTGTTTATTTGGTTTTGTTTAAATGCCTCAATCAACTGATTGGGTGAAGAATAATCTCCGGTTTCTTTGGCATTCTGTAATGCCATAAGGTAAAAGGGTATAGATTTCTCTATAAAATTCGCATACAGAGAATCTCTTACCGGATACTGCCCTCCTCTAAATTCAAGAGACGATATCCATTTATTGTTGTCATCTTCTGGCAGCGGGAATATTTTTAATATTTCTCCGGAAAGGGCCCGGTTGAGTAACCCCAGTTTAAGATCAAATTCTTTAAACGCCTTTTGAAACTGATTGGGGGTATTGGTGGCATACGCACTTTGTAAAAAGGGAGCCAGTTTATAATTACCGTTTACATCAAAGAAATCTACGGCACTCACGTATTTTTGATCGACCGGAACACCTATGAGTTTACGAATACTATCATTATTTTTTGTGATGTAGATAAAATCTACATTATACCAGACTGCAGGATTTTGCATCATAGACAGGAATACCTGATCAGAATCCATATCCATAAAGGTGTTTTTCTTGCTTAATTTACGCAACAACTCAGAGGTAAAGGTATGTAACGGCTTCATTCTACCTCCATCATCCTGTATGACCAGCGATCCAAATTTATCGGCATGCTCCTTGCTCACAAGATTTCTACGAAGAGCTTCTTTTATTTCATTTTCTCCCGGTAAGGAGTGTGTCGTATGGTTTTCTTCCGTAGGCTTTGTTGGCACTTCAGTTTGTGCATTCAGGTTCAGCGCAAATAAAAATGTTATTACAGAGGTAATGGCTGCTTTTGCTTTTTTACGTTTTACTTTTTCTAACATGTCAGCCAGTTCTTTAAATCGTGTTTTTCCATAAAACATGATAGCTAACAAGCCCAGGTATAACAGAAAATACCCTATATAGGTAATCCAGGTTCCCCAAAAATCATGATTTACTGATAAAACGGTACCTTTTTCATCAGGAGAAAAAGAAGCTTGAAAAAAGCGAAAACCACCATGATCCAGAATATGGTTCATATAAATATCATAGTCAAAAGTACGCTCATCATTCACGGTAATTTTACTCATATAAGAGGAGTATCCGCTTTCGGTACCCGGATATTTTTCGGCAATAAAATCATTTAAGGTAATACTAAACGGGAGCTCACGTCTTATAGAGCCGTACATAAGATAAAAATCCATATTGCCCAGTCGTATTTGTTTGGGATCTGTAGCGGCTCCCTGCCCTCCCAATAATCGTACTTCTTTTTTTTCTCCTCCGGCTATTACCTCTACAATAAGGGCATCCAGATCATTCTCGGTTTTTTCTTCTTTGGGAATAGGAACCACTCCGTAATTTCCTTTTACCGGGAATTCTGGTATTACAAACTGCATTCCTGCCATATTGTACAGTGAACGCAATGACAAGGGTTGTACACTGTCTTTTACTACTTCTCCCTCAAACTGGTCTGCCATACGCATAAAGTTTCCTTCAAAAGGAGACTCTATGGTATAAATAGAATCGGTAGTTTGTATGTTAATGGCTCCCGGAGTGGGCTTATTAAGTGCAAAAAGTACATTGTGTATACTGGCCACTTCTCCACTCTTCAGGTAGTGGTCATGACGATTTCCATCTCCGGCTTCTACCAGTTTTAGGTACAGTTCTCCTTTCTCATCGGGTACCAGTCCTTCTTTGGCTCCCTGAATAAACCCCTTATAGGATATAGAAAACGGTTCTCCGTTAAAATCTGAAACCCAGGGAAGGTTGGCACTTAATGCCTCAGGAGTCACCATAAGCTGGTCCTGAAGTACCTTTCGTCGAGGTTGGCCATCTATCTCACCATCTATAAATGCGGTGAGATAGGTTTCTTGTGAAAAAAAGGTGTTTTCGGTTGCACCTTCGCGAATGGGCATCATACCTTCATAACTAATATACCGGGTAATGAATGCACCCACTAAAATGAAAATAAAAGACAGGTGTATTAACAATACGGCCCATTTTTCTTTTCTGTATAAACGGTAGCGAAAGATGTTTCCGCTGAAATTAATAACAAAAAAAACCATAATGGTTTCAAACCACCAGGCATTGTATATCCATATGCGTGCCGTCTCTGTGCTGTACGCACTTTCTATAAATGTTCCTGCGGCCATAGCTGCAGCAAAAACAAGAAATAAAAAGGCCATAAGTCGGGGGGAAAAAAATATACTCTTAAGGGTATCACTCATCGCAGAAGCTCTTAGCAGTTGAAGTTTTGATTGCAAAAATACTGTCTTTTTATCTTTTTTTGCCACAATTTGTAATCATTCTGCAAAGTAACCATTGTTAATATTTTCATAAGCTCTTTAAAAATGGATATCTCTTTATAAACTACATACCGATTTGAGTATCTACTTTATTGTTTATTTTAGCGGCATGATACGCTTAGTTATACTGGGGAGCGGAAATGTTGCCTGGCATTTAATAAAAGCCTGTAAAGAGGCTCAGGGTATTGAAGTAATACAACTTTGGCACCGTGGAGAATTACCCGCAGATTTTGATACCTTGCAGGTAGAAACTACCTCTTCACTCTCTCTGCTGGCAGAAGCAGACCTCTACTTTATAGCGGTAAATGATGCCGCCATAACCAATTTATCCAAAAGCATGCCTAAAGTTAAGGGAGTAGTTGCACATACCTCAGGTAATACCCCCATGCAGGCACTTAGCAGTAAAAACAGAAGAGGGGTTTTTTATCCTCTGCAAACCTTCAGCAAAAGTGCTGCTTTACATTTTAAAGAAGTGCCGGTGTGTCTTGAAGCTGAAGACACTGAAGGGATTCATCTTCTTGTAAAAACTGCACAAAAACTCACCAATCACTATGAAATAATAGATTCAGATCAGCGTAAGACCTTGCATTTGGCCGCTGTGATCGTTAACAATCTGGTAAATCACCTATATCATCAGGCGCATGAACTATGCAGGGATAAAGAAATCCCTTTTAGCCTTTTGCAACCTCTCATTCTGGAAACAGCCCGAAAAATTAACACAAAGTCTCCTTATGATGCACAAACCGGCCCGGCCCGCAGAGGCGATCATACTACACTTTATTCACAAATTGACACTTTAACTGAAAACTCTGTAAAAGAATTGTATATAGCCATTACACAATCTATCTTAAAAACGTATGGAAGAGAAAAATTATAAAGAATACCTGGAACATATTACCACATTTGTTTTTGATGTTGACGGCGTACTCACCGATGGAACTATTATAGTTACTTCAACCGGTGAAATGCTAAGGAATATGAACATAAAAGACGGCTATGCACTCAAAACTGCGGTAGATCTCGGGTATAATGTTTGTATAATTTCAGGAGGAAGTAATGAAGGGGTTCGCTCCCGGCTTAAAGGACTTGGGGTTACAGATATTTACCTGGGCATTCAGGACAAGACAGAGAAACTTGATGAATACATGGATATTTATAACATCGCTCCCGAAAATGTGTTATACATGGGTGATGATATTCCAGATCTTTTTTCTATGCAAATGGTAGGACTCCCCTGTTGCCCTCAGGATGCAGCACCGGAAATAAAGCATATCTGTAAGTATGTTTCCCATAAAAATGGTGGAAAAGGATGTGTACGGGATGTTATTGAACAAGTGCTAAAAGTACAGGGAAAGTGGAATAATAAGGCGGATGCCAAATACGATTAAAACACAATGTATGCTTAATTACCTGAAACTTGTTCGTTTTCCCAACTTGTGTATGATAGCGCTCACGCAATGGGTAATAAAGCTTATGCTGATAAATGTTTTTTTTAAACATACCACTCTCAGCTTTTTAGATTTTACTTTGCTTGTATTGGCTACGGTTTGTATTGCGGCTGCAGGATATATTATTAATGACATTCACGATGTGGCTATAGACCAGATAAACAAACCAGATAAACAGCTTATCGGCAAAAAAATAAAGTTAACCCATGCCTATAATACGTTCTTTTTACTAAATATAATAGGGGTGGCTTTGGGCTTTTATATCGCTTTTGAGATAGAGAGATCAGGGTTTGCGGTTATTTTTGTACTGGTTTCCGGATTGTTGTATTTATACGCCACCATGTTAAAACCTATACCGCTTATAGGAAACCTTACCGTTTGTATATCGGTTGCTATTAGTATATTACTGCCGTTTTTTTTCGATGTGGTTCCTGTTCAGGACATTTCCAACCGATGGATGACCGTATATGTACTGGAAATTTCCCTTTGTTATGCCGGATTTGCCTTTTTTATTAGCTTCATACGTGAGCTGGTAAAATCAATTGAAGATATTGATGGCGATTACAACAACGGAATTCGCTCGGTTCCCATGCTCATTGGAAAAAAACGAACTTCAAGAGTAACAGCTTTAATGGCTTTGAGTATGGTATTAATTCTGTTTTATATCATTTATCAATACCTGTATCATTACACAATACTCAATGCTTATATTTTGTTTGGAATAATGGGGCCTTTATTCTATTTTACTTTCACATCCTGGGAAGCCAAAAAGAAGAAACACTTTACAAGGCTCAGCCAGTTGCTCAAAGTAATCATGCTTGCCGGAGTTATTTCTCTGGTGGTTTTTCGTTACACCGTATTAAATGATTTATAATGCTGAGGGAACTCCTTAAAGGACATCATATCATTCTGGCATCAGGTTCGCCCAGAAGACAACAATTTTTAAAGGATCTGGGGCTTGATTTTGAAATACGTCTAAAACCGGTAGATGAAGTATATCCCCAAAGGCTTAAAGGTTTTGAAATAAGTGATTACCTGGCACAGTTAAAAGCCCTCCCTTTTAAAAGTGAGTTGAAAGAAAAAGAGATACTCATTACCTCAGACACTATTGTATGGCACCGTAACAAAGCGCTTGGCAAACCCAGAAGTGAAGAAGAGGCTATAAACATGATACGCTCTCTTTCAGGAGATGTACACGAGGTAATTACCTCTCTATGTATTACTACGACAACTGTACAAAAAACTATACACGCTACCACCAAAGTACATTTTAAAGAACTTACAGATAAAGAAATCATATACTATGTCACTCAGTTCAAACCTTTTGATAAAGCCGGGGCCTATGGCATACAGGAATGGATCGGTTTTATAGGTATTGACCGTATTGAGGGCAGTTATTTTAATGTCGTGGGGCTACCGGTACACCTGCTATATGAACAACTGTTGAAAATAAAAGAATATGGCTCCTGAGGAATGTTATACATCTTGTTATTTCTGATACATACCCCTGTCGGAAACATCCCTTTTTTATATCTTTTTTTACCCAAAACACCTTTACTTTTTTTCATTAGGAAGCCTGCTCACTTTTAGGTATTTTTGAATAATCAAAGGTGTTTATCCATGAAGTTTTTTAAGATCCCCACCATACTCTTAATATGGTTTATAATCCTCAACCTCGGTTGTAAAGAAAAAATTACTACCGAACCGGAGAACGAAGTAGTTAAAGAAATAGTTGAAAAGGAGAAACCCGTTATGCGTACTCTCCATAAGCAGTTTAAAGACTATTGGTATGCCGGTAAAGCCGAGATTACCTCTTTTAAACTGCAACAGGCCCGGTACGGAGAACTTAGAGAGGGGCATGCCGTTTTGATATACGTAACCGAAGACTTTTTACCCGAAAAACAGGTAAAAGCAGATCGCCCTAAAAAAGATAATCTCAAAATATTAAAATTGAACAGTACTAAAAATTTCCTCACGGGTATATATCCGTATTCTATAATGACCAGTACTTTTCATCCTGTATTCACAAAAGAACATGCTGTTAAGGTATCTAATTCGGTTCAGGAATGGTGCGGACAGGTATATATGCAGCTTAATAATCGGGACGGGTATGAAATCAATGCACATTCATATTTTGAAGGAGAAGCAGACCAGTTTTTGAAACTGGAAAAAGAACATCTTGAAAATGAGTTATGGACCCAAATTCGAATAGCACCTGACGAGCTTCCCAAAGGAAATATTAAACTAATACCCTCTATGGAGTTTTTAAGGTTACAACATAAAGAAATAAAAGCCTATGAAGCCGTTACCTCACTGGAAAATAAAGGTGAACTTTCTCATTATATCATCACTTATCCAGAACTTAAGAGAACAGTAACCATAATGTTTCAGACAGATTTTCCCCATGGTATAGAAGGATGGACCGACATCTATACAAGCGGGTACGGTTCAGGTGCAAAGACGCTTACCTCTACGGCAATAAAGTTAAAAACTTTAAAAACCGATTATTGGACCAAAAATAAGAATACAGATGCTTACCTTCGAAACAATTTAGGATTATAAGCTATGAAAGAGTTTTTTAGTGTTAATGAGTTTTTCAGTGGAAACTCTGTAGAGATTGTAAAAAGCATTATTACACTGGTAGTACTTATTTTGTTCCAAATGCTCTCTTCTAAAGCTATAAGAAAAGTTGGAAAAATAGGTGATTTTAACGAGGTGCGTACCCGGCTTATTATCAAGTATGTAAATATTAGTATTTTTTTCATTGCTATTGGGGCCGGAAGCTTCATCTGGAGTGTAAATTTCAAGGATCTGGGACTTTTGTTATCATCTGTCTTTGCTGTATTGGGAGTGGCGCTTTTTGCCCAATGGTCTATTCTAAGCAATGTAACCTCCGGCATTATACTGTTTTTTTCCTTCCCGTTTAAAATTGGCGATCGTATTCGTATTCAGGATAAAGATTTTCCATTGGAATCCCAGATCGTAGATATTAAAGCTTTTTATGTATTCTTACGCACAGACGAAGGGGAACTCATGACGTACCCCAATAACCTGCTTCTCCAAAAAGGAGTTGTGATTATTGACAAGCAGCCATCTGAAGATGACTCATATACACCGGATGATTTTACCGATTAGATAACATGTTTAGATGTTCTTTATAGCATACTATAACCCTTGCGCAAAGCAATTTACACGTTATTTCAGCTTACAAAAAGCTTGTTAAAGAAGTTTTAAAAACCACTTACCGGCAGCTAATCTTAGTATATTTGGAAGATATCTCAACTAAAACGACCTTCATGAGAAAATTTACCGTTCTCTTAGTAATGCTACTAACCACTGCGCTATATTCTCAGGCCCCGGCACACTGGCCTTCATCGCGTATTTACGAAAGCATTCAGAAATTAAATTTTTTAGGGACCGCATTGTATATTGCGGCGCATCCCGATGATGAGAACACCAGGCTTATTTCTTACCTGTCTAACAAGGTACATGCACGAACAGCCTACCTTTCTCTTACCCGTGGTGATGGAGGGCAAAACCTCATCGGGCCCGAACTCAGAGAGTTGTTAGGAGTGATAAGAACCCAGGAGCTTTTGGCTGCCAGACGTATTGATGGAGGGGAACAGTTTTTTACCCGTGCCAATGATTTTGGTTTTTCCAAACATCCGGATGAAACTTTAACTATTTGGGATAAAGAAGAGGTTTTAGCCAATGTGGTCTCCATAATTCGCCGTTTTCGGCCAGATGTTATTATTAATCGTTTTGATCATCGTTCTCCAGGTGCTACACACGGTCACCATACTTCCTCTGCCATGTTGAGTGTAGAAGCATTTGATCTCGCTTCCGATCCCAATGCGTATTCTTCACAGCTAAGCACATTAAAAACCTGGCAACCCCGTCGTTTATTTTTTAATACTTCCTGGTGGTTCTACGGCAGTCCGGAAGATTTTGAAAAGGCCGACAAGAGTAAAATGGTTTCGGTAGATGCAGGTGTTTACTACGATCAGAAAGGAAAGAGCAATGGAGAAATTGCCGCGCTTAGCAGGAGCCAACACAGCAGCCAGGGATTTGGAAGCAGCGGCTCCAGAGGAAGTGATATTGAGTATCTGGAGTTTTTAAAAGGAGATTTCCCAAAAAATGTAAACAATCTTTTTGATGGTATTAATACCACCTGGACACGTATAGAAGGCGGAGACTCTATTGGAAAAATACTGGAAGAAGTCGAATCAAATTTTAATTTTAAAGATCCTTCTGTTCATATTCCGCAATTAGTAAAAGCATACCAGCTTATTCGTGAATTAAAAGATACATATTGGCGGGAGCAGAAAACAAAAGAAATAAAAGCGATCATTACCGCCTGCTCAGGACTTTTCCTGGAAGCAGTAGCTTCAGAATCAGGAGCAGTTCCGGGGAGTACTTTTGAAATTAACCTGGAAGCCATTAACCGTAGTAAAGCCTCTATAACTATGGTGCGTACGGAAATTATACCGGGTGCTAAAAGTCAGGTCATAAACGAAACACTGGACTTCAATACGAGAAATCAAAAAAAACTACAGATATCCCTACCCGAAACCCTTACCTATACGACTCCTTACTGGCTTTTGGAAGAAAGTACTTTAGGGATGTATAAAGTAGGAGAAAAACATTTGATAGGAAAACCGGAAACTCCGCGAGCCGTTAGTGTGATTATATATACCTTAATCAATGGTATTGAGATCCCGTTTACACGAGACGTAGTTTACAAATTTACCGACCCCAAAAAAGGAGAGGTGTATCAACCCTTTGAGATATTACCCCCGGTAACCGTAGGAATTCCTGATAAAGTAACCATTTTCGCCCGGGAAAGAACCAGGGACATTTCTGTAAAAATAAGAGCCGGAAAAGCAAATGCTAAAGGAACAGTTTCTTTAGAGGTGCCTCCGGGTTGGAGAGTAAACCCCTCGCAATTGACATTTGAAATTGACCGAAAAGGCGATGAAAAAACGGTATTGTTTTCTGTTACTCCCTCTACCGATGAAAGCGAAGGCTGGCTGCTGCCTCGCATCAAAATGGATGAAACCGTATATAGCCACGAACTTGTTGAAATAAACTATGAACATATTCCCAAACAGTCGGTCTTGCTTCCCTCCAAAGCAAGAGTTGTACGGCTTAACATTCAAAAAGCCGGTGACAATATTGGTTATATTGCAGGGGCCGGAGACAAAGTACCCGAAAGCCTCCTGCAAATAGGTTATAACGTGCGTACCATTACTCCCGAAAATATTTCTACTGAAACATTGCGCTCTTTTGATGCCATTGTAGTGGGCATACGTGCTTATAATGTAGTTGAAAATCTCAAGTTTAAACAGGATTACCTGTTGGAGTATGTAAAAAATGGAGGGAACCTCATTGTTCAGTACAATACCTCCGGAAGAAGAAGGCTCCTTCTTAATAACCTGGCACCCTATCCTCTGGAAGTATCGAGAGACAGGGTTACTGATGAAAATGCTAAGGTACGTATGCTGGCAAAAGACCATGCCGTTTTAAATTTTCCCAATAAAATAAATGAAAACGATTTTGATGGCTGGGTACAGGAACGTGGTCTGTACTTTCCTGATAAATGGGATAAAGCATTCACACCGGTCCTATCTATGAACGATGCCGGAGAATCTCCTAAAAATGGAAGTCTTTTGGTAGCTCCTTACGGAAAAGGATACTATATTTACACTGGCCTGAGCTTTTTCAGAGAATTGCCGGCAGGAGTACCTGGTGCTTTCAAGTTATTTGCCAATATGCTTTCTCTCGGCAAAGAACAGGTAGAAAAAAAAGAACCTATAAAAGGCTAATTTATGCTTGACAAATTTGTCTGGAAAAAATCATATACACTGGTCCTTATTATGAATGTTTGCTACATCATAGCCTTTTACTATATTATGACCGGAAACCGCTAACCAATGGAAATACTGGACTGGATCATCCTTGTGGGAACACTGCTGTTTATAGTAGGGTACGGGGCATGGAAAACAAAAGGTAGTAAAGATGTAAAAGATTATATCCTGGGAAACAACCAGGCAAAATGGTGGACCATAGGCCTGTCAGTAATGGCCACTCAGGCAAGTGCTATTACTTTTCTTTCTACACCGGGGCAGGCATTTCACGATGGTATGGGCTTTGTACAGTTCTATTTTGGGTTGCCATTGGCCATGGTGGTTATATGCCTGGTCTTTATCCCCATTTACCATCGCCTTAAAGTATATACGGCCTATGAGTTCCTGGAAAAAAGATTTGATCTTAAAACAAGAACCTTGGCTGCTATTTTGTTCCTGATACAAAGGGGGCTCGCCGCCGGAATTACCATTTTCGCACCCGCCATTATCCTGTCGGCTGTATTGGGATGGGACCTTAAAACACTTAACCTTATTATTGGTGTCCTGGTTATTGTATATACCGTATCGGGAGGTACCAAAGCAGTGAGTGTAACCCAAAAACAGCAAATGTTTGTGATTATGACCGGTATGGGTATCGCTTTTTTTCTCATTCTGAGTTATCTCCCTTCTGATATTGATTTTGGGAAAGCGCTTAAAATGGCCGGGGCGAACGAAAAGCTTAATATTCTTGATTTTTCTTTTGATGCCAAAAGCCGATATACTTTCTGGAGCGGGATCACCGGAGGTTTCTTTTTAGCCTTGTCTTATTTCGGAACCGATCAAAGTCAGGTACAAAGATATCTGGGAGGGAAGTCTGTAAGGGAGAGCCAGCTTGGGCTCATCTTTAATGGTATTTTTAAAGTGCCTATGCAATTCTTTATTTTGTTGACCGGGGTTATGGTGTTTGTTTTTTATCAGTACAACCATTCCCCGCTTAATTTTAATCCGGCTGCTAATGAGGCGGTACTTAACTCTGCCTATGCCGGTGAGTATATAAAACTTCAGGAAGAACATTTAAAACTGGAAACTCATAAAAAAATTGCTCAGGAACGTTTCTCCAAAGCATTAGATATGCATGAATATGCCCCTATTGTTTCGGCAAAAATGGCTATCATGGAGATCAATACCCAAGAGCGGGAAAACCGGGAAAAGGCAAAGAGCCTCATTAAAAAAGCTGATGAAGATATTGAGACCAATGATAAAGATTATGTATTTATTCACTTTATACTTAATAATCTGCCCAAAGGTTTAATAGGATTACTCCTTGCCGTGATCCTTTCTGCTGCAATGTCTTCGACTGCTTCAGAACTTAATGCATTGGGCACCATTACGGCTATAGATCTGTACAAGCGTAACCAGAAAACCGAAAAAAGTGATAAACACTACCTCAATGCCTCTAAAGGGTTTACATTTTTATGGGGTATTATCGCTATTTTATTTGCCAATTTTGGCTCTCTCATAGACAACCTTATTCAACTGGTCAATATTATTGGTTCTGTTTTTTACGGAAATGTACTGGGTATCTTTTTACTCGCCTTTTTCTTTCGCTTTGTAAAAGGGAATGCTGTATTCTGGGCAGCGGTCATTACACAGTGTATTATCTTTTTTATTTATTATCAATTTATTTATACAGAAGAAAAAATAGGCTATTTATGGTTAAACTTTATTGGTTGTGCCCTGGTAATTATCATAGCCATGTTCCTCCAATCGTTTAACAGGGCCAAAAAAACGATAGTTTAGTTTTATTTACTTGATTTCAAGGTGAACCGGCCTTTTATACTATATTGGCAAGGGTACTAAAAACAAAAACCCGCGATTACATCGCGGGTTTTATACTGATAATAGGATCACTGGTTACATAGCGCCCCATTCTTTTAAAGAATCTTCATTTAATTTAATATAATCAGCATTTCCTGCATCTTTAGCCAATTGTAACGATGTTTTAGCTGCCGCAATTGCACCTTTTTTATCTCCAAGGCCGGCATGGATAAGTGATTTTTGTCGGAACATCCAGAAAGCTTTAGGGTTCTTTTCAACCGCTTTATCAATCCACTCTTTAGCTTTGTTAAGATCTTTTCCTTCCTGTAAATAATAAACGGCTGCCGAGTAATAATCTCCGGGAGAAGGCCCGGACATTACTGCTTCAATACTTTTCATAGCCTTAGCAGTAGTAGGAACCTCTATAGGAACCGCTACATACGTTTTTTCCCAGTAAATTTCAAGATGTGCTCCATTGTTGGTCAGGTTATTGAAATCTATAGAAAAAGTTTCTACATCAAAAGGAATAGGCATCACCTCAACTTTCACATTTGCAGCAACCTTGCTTTCATCCCATTCTCTGGGAACACCCCAGTTGTTGGTTTCAGTGTAAAATATAACGTCCCACGACTCTTGAGAAGGCTTGGCAAAAATAGCATAAGAACCTGCTTTTAATGGCTGGCCTGCTACCTTCACATCATCACTAAAGGTTATTACCGAATTGGCATTAGCTCCCGTTCTCCATAATTCTCCAAAAGGAACCAGGTTCCCGAAAACTTGTCTTCCCTTCATTGAAGGTCTTGAATAAGTCACACTTATTTCTGTAAGACCTACGGTTTGTTCAACTTTTGCAGCCGGACTGGGAGCAGGTGTCTTTACCTGCGCCTGCAGCACTCCTGCAGTTACAAAGGCCATGGTTAAGGCGAATAATTTTCTCATGTTTCTTTTGTTTTTAAGGGTTTATCCTGGCGAAATTAACAGATTCATACACGAAGAAATGTTAACAAAACCTTAAAAAACAAAATTGCTACTTTAAGGTTTCATCCCTTTATCTTATTTAATTAACATAAACCTAACCTCTGGATGGGGTTTTATTCTATTTTTGCGATCATGAAACTTCATAAAAACCTGACTGCAGAATTTATAGGCACTTTTGCTTTGGTGTTTTGTGGTACCGGTGCCATGACTATCGATGAGGTAACCGGAGGTACAGTTACACATCCCGGTATTGCTATTACATGGGGGCTTATCGTAATGGCTATGATCTATGCTTTTGGCGAGATATCAGGCGCTCATTTTAATCCTGCCGTTACTATTGCATTTTCATACGCACGAAAGTTCAGGAAATCACATATTCTTCCCTATATAACTGCACAATGTCTGGGGGCCATTGCCGCATCTCTGCTTTTACTTTTTCTTTTTCCCGAAGCTGAAAGTTACGGAGCAACTGTTCCGTCAACCGATAATTTAAGAGCTTTTATAATTGAGTTCTTGCTCACCTTTTTTCTAATGGTAGTTATTATCAACGTATCAACAGGCAGTAAAGAAATAGGCATTATAGCAGGAATTGCCGTTGGCGGCGTAGTATTGTTGGAAGCTATGTTTGCAGGCCCCATTACCAAAGCCTCGATGAATCCGGCGCGCTCGCTGGGTCCGGCACTGGTATCGGGAAATATATCTATTCTTTGGCTATACTTTCTGGCACCCGTTTCAGGGGCACTCGCAGCAGTAGTTAGTTGCAGGCTTGTTAAAGACGAACAATGCTGTTAATTATTTCGATAAACAGTTTTTAAAAGTGCTATATACCTAATTTTTAAACTGTTTAACTTTTTATTCATAAGATTAAACAAAATTAATTGTATTTTTACTCTGTAAAAAGAAATCTTATGAAACTCTATCAGTTACATACCGTACAAAAGCTCCCTATTACTTTAGATGAAGCATGGTCCTTTCTGTCTGACCCCCGAAACCTTAAGGCCATAACTCCGGATCATATGGGTTTTGAAATATTATCAGGGGCTGATCGTGACATGTATCCGGGACAAATTATTCAGTATATAGTGAGTCCGGTAGCAGGTATAAAAACCAAATGGGTTACAGAGATCACTCATGTAAAGGATCGGTCTTACTTTGTGGATGAACAAAGGTTTGGGCCTTATTCATTATGGCATCATAAACATTTTTTACGCTCTATAGAGGGTGGTGTTGAAATGGAAGATATTATTGATTATAAGCTCCCTATGGGTATCCTGGGGCAGTTTATGCATACGATCATGGTAAAAAAGAAACTCCGACAGATCTTCGAATATCGTGAAAAAAAGCTAATAGAGCTATTCGGTGAATTTGGAAATGAGTCCAAAGTTATCCGAATGGAATCCATTTGAATTTAATAAATACATCTGTTTATTATGAAAAAAAATATACTCCTTGTGGGAGGCTCTTATGGTATTGGGCATGCTATAGCAGATCTGCTTTCTCAGGATCACAAAATTTACATTGCTTCCCGGTCTTATGATCACCCACCCAAATCCAATATAGTACACGTACCTTATGATGTAAACAAGCATACATCTTTACCGGAGGTAATTCCGCAGGAAATACACGGTTTTGTGTTTTGCCCCGGATCCATTAATCTCCGTCCTTTTAAAATGTTATCTGTAGAATCTTTTAAGGAAGATATTCAGATTAACTTTATTAATATGGTTACAGTTCTGAAAGAAGTTCTTCCCAGAATGGCTCAAGGTAGCAGCATTGTGCTATTCAGTACCGTTGCCGTACAAACGGGTATGCCTTTTCACACCAGCGTGGCTGCCGCAAAAGGAGCTATTGAAGGGTTTGCCAGATCATTGGCAGCAGAATACGCCCCTAAAATACGGGTAAATGTCATAGCCCCTTCTCTTACAGATACACCTTTGGCCGAAAAGCTCTTGAACAATGACGTTAAAAAGGAAAAAATGAGTGCCCGCCATCCGCTTAAGCGTTACGGTAGCCCTGAAGATATTGCTAATGCCGCTGTTTTCCTCTTAGAAGAAACTGCTGCCTGGATCACAGGGCAGATTATTCATGTGGACGGAGGTATTTCTTCTTTAAATCTTAATTAATACATAGTAATGGCCCTACAAAAAGTTTCGGTTTTTTGGTTTCGAAGAGATCTGCGGCTTCATGATAATGTAGGATTAAGCATGGCATTGGCTAATGAACCATGCGTACTCCCTATTTTTATTTTTGACCGCGACATTCTGGACAAATTACCACAGGAAGATGCACGTGTTACTTTTATTTTTGATACCCTGCAAAAACTCAGATCTACTCTTCAAAATACCTGTAGTAGTTCTATAGCATTCTTTCATGGTAAACCTGAAGAGGTTTTCCAGAAACTCTCCCAACAGTATGCTATATCTTCAGTTTATACCAATCATGATTATGAGCCTTATGCCAGAGAGCGAGATCAATGTATTAAAGAGTGGTTGGAAACCCGTAACATCGCTTTTCACACTTATCAAGATCAGGTCATTTTCGAGAAAAGTGATGTGGTTAAAAGCGATCAATCCCCATATGTGGTATATACACCCTATATGCGTAAATGGAAAGAAAACTTTCATAACAGCATCCTAAAAACACATGAGGTATTAAACAACAGTTCACATTTTATAAAAGACACCTCTTTACCCAATATCACACTGGAGGACATGGATTTTAAAAGATCTTCCATTCATGTTCCCGCCTATAACACTTCTGACGATCTAATAGATCAGTATGAGGCTACCCGGAATTTTCCGGCGAAAGATGCTACCTCGCGTCTGGGGCCCCATCTGCGATTTGGCACCGTAAGTGTTCGGGAAATGGTAAAAAAAGCCATAGCCAGTGACAATGAAACCTTTTGGAACGAATTAATATGGAGGGAGTTCTTTATGCAGATATTATGGCACTTTCCGCAAACTGCACAAAGAAGCTTTAAACCCAAGTATGACCGTATAAAATGGCGAAATAATGAAGAAGAATTTACAAGGTGGTGTAATGGCACTACCGGATACCCTCTGGTAGATGCCGGTATGCGGCAGTTAAATAAAACAGGCTATATGCACAACCGTGTACGTATGCTGGTAGGAAGCTTTTTATGTAAGCATTTATTAATTGACTGGCGTTGGGGAGAGGCGTACTTCGCCGAAAAATTACTGGATTATGAGATGGCCAGCAATGTAGGTAATTGGCAGTGGGTAGCCGGATGCGGAGTAGATGCCGCTCCTTATTTCAGGATATTTAATCCTACCACGCAGATCCAGAAATTTGACAAGCAACAGACCTACATCAAAAAATGGGTACCCGATTTTCAGGAATTAACCTATCCACAACCTATTGTTGATCACAGCTTTGCCAGACAAAGATGTCTTACCCGTTACAAAGAAGCTTTGGAGTAGTTTATTATAAAAGTTGTATCTTAAAAAATAAAAACATCATGGATACAAAAGAATACACCAACGGAAACATTACCATTGTATGGAAACCTTCTCTTTGCGAACACTCCGGAAATTGCGTAAAAGGCTCTCCAAAAGTCTTTAAACCCGGAGAAAAGCCCTGGATAAATGCACAGGCCGAAAACTCAGAAGCAATAGTAAAAACTATAAATACCTGTCCTTCGGGCGCTTTAAGTTATTATCGTACTTCTTAACGCCTTTACATTTACATACCTGCCTGTGTAAACAAACTACCAGGTTTTAGCGTATGAACGATGTTGCGCCATAAAGAATCTCTAAACCGGTATGTACTACCGGATCATACTATTTGAAATTTCGTTTAAAATTCGTACTTTTTGTATATTTAACATATCATACTATATAAACTATGGCAGCCAATAAAACACAACCCACCAACGCCTCAGTGACCCATTTTATAAACAGCGTAACCGAAGGCAAAAAACGTGAAGATAGTATGAAGCTGTTAGAAATGATGCGAACCATTACCGGTGAAGAACCCGTTCTTTGGGGCCCGAGCCTTATTGGTTTTGGGAAAGTACATTACAAATACAAAAGCGGTCGCGAAGGCGATTGGTTTTTAACCGGGTTCTCTCCCAGAAAACAGAACCTTTCTGTATATGTGATGCCGGGATTTAAAAGATATGAAGAATTAATGCAAAAACTGGGTAAATACAAAACCGGTAAATCCTGTCTCTATATCAAAACATTGGGCGATATTGATGTAAAAGTACTGCATGATCTCATTACATTAAGCACAGAACACACTAAAACTTTATATAACTAACTATCAATATACTACCAGTTTATGAAAAAAACAGCACTACTTGCAGTGACCCTTACCGTTTGCTCGCTACATTTCTCACATGCCCAAAAACTAACAGCGAATAAAAAAGCAGTAATTGCCTCCGTTGAAAATCACAAAGAAGAACTCATTACATTAAGCGATAAGATATGGGCCGCTGCCGAAACAGCCTTTAATGAAACCGTTTCATCTGATTTACTGGCCAGTTATGCCGAAGCACAGGGTTTTAAAGTAGAGAGAGGTGTGGCAGGCATGCCTACGGCTTTTGTGGCTTCTTATGGAAGCGGAAACCCTGTGATCGGGGTGTTGGGTGAGTTTGATGCCCTCCCCGGTATTTCCCAAAAAGCACAACCCGATAAAGAACCGCTAAAGGAAGGAGCTGCGGGACACGGTTGCGGACATAACCTCTTTGGTGTAGGTAGTCTGGCTTCGGCAATAGCCGTAAAAGAATTAATGGAAAAAGGAAAACTGAAGGGCACCGTAAAATTCTTTGGCACTCCTGCAGAAGAGAAATTTTTTGGAAAATTATGGATGGCAAGAGAAGGACTGTTCAATGATCTGGATGTTTGTCTTGACTGGCACCCTTCCGCTGCAACCAAAGCCGATGTACAAAGCTCACTGGCCCTGGTAGATTTCATAGTCGAGTTTCGGGGCCAGGCGGCACACGCATCTGCCGATCCCTGGAACGGGCGCAGTGCTTCGGATGCACTTGAACTATATACCACAGGAATAAACTACCTAAGAGAACATATTAAGCCCACCGTGCGCATACATTACCACATTCAGGATGGCGGACAGGTGGTTAACGTAGTTCCCGATTACTCCAAAATATGGGTACGGGTACGGGATACTAAACGCGACGGAATGATCGAAGTTTATGAACGGGTAAAAAAAATGGCAGAGGGTGCAGCTATTATGGCAAATGTTAGTTATGAGATCAAACTTGTATCCGGTATTCATGAAGTACTGGTAAACAGAACCGGTGGCAAAACCATGCAGTCCAACCTGGAGTTACTAGGCCCTATTACCTACACAGAAGAAGAAATTGCCTTTGGGAAAAAAATACAAGAGGCTACCGGTAAACCACAAATTGGTATGGATAGTGAAATACGACCCTTAGAAGTCACCAAAGAACACCCGGGAGGAGGATCTACCGACGTTGGCGACGTAAGCTGGCTAGTACCTGAAATACGGCTGGGTGTAACCACCGCCCCCAAAGATACACCGTGGCATTCCTGGGCCGTTGTAGCATGCGGAGGCATGTCCATAGGCCATAAAGGTATGCTCTATGCCGGTAAAGCTATAGCAATGACCATGACCGATCTGTTTGAAAACCCTAAACTGGTAACAGCTATTCAAAAAGAGTTTAAAGAAAGGAAAGGAGATTATCAATATGAAGCCATTCTTCCTCCCGGCCCACCCCCTATAGGCCAGAATTAGAAATAAAAATTGTAAAAGCACCTTTTGGGTGCTTTTTTATTAAGTTATATTCAATACAATTCTTTTATTTTTTGCGAGCCTTCTATAAGCTACTATTTTCAAAATAGGATAATTTTCCATGTATCAAACCTGAAAATATTACCGCTTTCAAGACCGTACGATCCTGGCGCCAATAGCAGCAAGCCGGGTATCTATGTTTTCATAACCCCTGTCAATTTGCTCTATATTGTGAATGGTTGATTGCCCTTTGGCAGAAAGTGCGGCTATAAGAAGAGCTACACCCGCCCTAATATCGGGAGAGGTCATGGTGGTAGCCTTTAAAGAGGATTTAAAATCATGGCCAATTACCGTGGCACGATGCGGATCACACAGTATGATCTTGGCTCCCATATCAATAAGCTTATCCACAAAAAAGAGACGGCTCTCAAACATTTTTTGATGAATAAGCACACTTCCCCGTGCCTGTGTAGCAGTCACGAGAATAATACTTAATAAATCGGGAGTAAAGCCTGGCCAGGGAGCATCTGAAATGGTAAGAATAGAACCGTCAATATAACTTTGGATCTCATATCCGTCAGTATGGGCAGGGATATGAATATCGTCTCCCACTTTTTCCACTGTGATGCCCAGTTTTCGAAAAACATCTGGTATTTGCCCCAGGTTCTCCCAGCTCACCTGTTTAATGGTGAGTTCACTTCGGGTCATAGCTGCCAAACCAATCCAGCTTCCTATTTCAATCATATCGGGAAGAATGGTATGCTCACAACCCTTTAATTGTGATACCCCTTCTATCTCAAGTAAATTAGAACCTATACCTTTTATTCGTGCTCCCATACTAGTAAGCATTTTACAAAGCTGTTGCAAATATGGTTCGCAGGCGGCATTGTATATAGTGGTCGTGCCCTCTGCCAGTACAGCAGCCATAACAATGTTGGCAGTTCCTGTAACCGATGCTTCATCCAGCAACATATGTGCCCCTTTCAAGCGGCCGTTAGCTGTATATACACCGTAAAAATGCTCTTCCCTATTATATCGAAAGGATGCTCCTAACTTTACAAAACCTTCAAAATGCGTGTCCAGTCGGCGTCGTCCAATTTTGTCCCCTCCCGGTTTAGGGATATACCCCTGTCCGTATCTTGCCAGCAATGGCCCTACGATCATTATAGAACCACGCAAACCTCTTCCGTCTTTTTTAAACTGTTCAGACTGGAGATAATCCAACCGAATATCATCTGCCTGAAAAGTATAACTTCCCGGGCCGTTCTTTTGAATTTTTACCCCCAGGTTCTCTAATAAGCCTATAAGCTTATTTACATCAATAATATCGGGTATATTATTAATAACTACCTTTTCAGGTGTTAATAAAACGGCACACAGTACCTGTAGGGCTTCATTTTTTGCGCCCTGCGGGGTGATCTCTCCATGAAGCGGTTGGCCACCTTCAATTATAAAAGTTCCCATAAAAATATGTGTGTAGGAAGGATATGTTTAGTAACGCTTTTTACCTCTGTTTCCGCGATAATTCTTTTTCCCGTTGTTCGTATTTCTACCATTTCCGGTACGCGTTCTGCCTCTCATGAGCTCACTACTGTTAGTGAGGTCTTCATCCCATTTAGCAAGATTGATCCTGCCGTCACTAAGTTCGTACAAATGTTTAAAGATCACTTCATCTTCTACCGTATCCTTGTTCCAGTTAAGGTAGCTTTTTTTCATGTGATTGGCTATGGTATATTTCAATGCCTGTTTGAGATCACCTTCTTCCCAGCTATTGGCAACGTCTATCATTTTCTTTATGTTGTTACCATAAAAACGATATTTGGGATAGTTTTGCGGGTAATCAAGCTTTTCAGGGCGTTCTTCCAGCATTTCTTTGGAAGGTTTGGGAAAAGGAGAATCTACATCCAATTGAAAATTAGACATAATAAATAACTGGTCCCAGAGTTTATGTTGAAAATCCGGAACGTCCCGAAGGTGCGGATTAAGATTTCCCATCACGCCAATGATGGCCTGAGCTACTTTGTTACGTTCTTCACGGTTTTCTATAGAAATCGCAAAATCAACCATTTTTTGTATGTGCCTTCCATACTCAGGAATAATGAGCCGTGGCCTTTCAGTATTGTATTCTAAATTATCTGTCAAAATATTGAAAATTTGCTAAACAGCGGTAAATGCTTTCAAAGCGAAGTTATTAGGTTTGCAAAATAGTAAAAAAACATATACTAATCAGGTAAATTACCAAAAAATTCTACAAAGAGATAATTCCCTCTATCTGGGAAACCTCTTTATACTTTTCTATAACTTCATCAGGGTTTTTAAGATTTACTGTAACAGAGACACTTGTATAATTTCCTTTAGACGACTTTTTGGTGTGAATAACAGCTCCCGTATTATCAAAAATAGTATGAATTTGCTGTACTTTAGAAGTATCAGTAGGAACAATAAATTTGTAAAGGTAGTCAGACGGCCAAAGAGTACTGTTGGCCAGTTCGCCTTTTAACCGGGAATAAAATTCATCCTGTTGGGATGCATCCATAGTGCTCAATTTTAAAAGCACAAAGATAGACAATTCATATTTTTAAGTTACCATTGTATTTCATTAATTTGTCGCTGAAAAAACCAATGGTGTGAGTGTTCAGAAAATTGTTATTACAGGAGGTCCCGGAACCGGAAAAACCTCTATTATCAATACCTTACAGGTACGGGGATACAACTGTTTTCCTGAAATTTCCAGACAAGTTACCCTTAAGGCCCGTGAGCAGGGAATAGAACAACTTTTTCTTTCCCGGCCCCTGTTGTTTAGCGAGCGACTCCTGGAAGGGCGAAAAAAGCAATTTCAGGAAGCTTTGGAGCATGCAAACCCATATGTTTTTCTGGACAGAGGTATTCCCGATATTCTGGCATATATGGATTATATTGGTGACGAATATCCTTCCCTTTTTCAGGAAGCCTGTGAGACACATCGTTATGACAAAGTATTTCTGCTTCCACCCTGGAAAGCTATTTACAAATCAGATAATGAGCGTTATGAGAGCTTTGAACAGTCTGAAAAGATTTATAAATGCCTGAAAAAAACCTATATAAAGCACAAGTATGATTTAATTGAAGTTCCTACGGGTGCTGTAGATAAACGAACTGATTTTATAATTTCCATGCTGGAGACGTGAACCAACCCAATGACATACTAAAAAAATACTGGGGGTATGATAACTTTCGCCCTCCGCAGGAACAGGCTATACAGTCTGTACTTAAAGGTCAGGACACTCTGGTTCTTCTTCCTACCGGAGGTGGCAAGTCGCTCTGTTTCCAGATTCCCGCTCTGGCCTCTCCCGGTATATGTATTGTGGTTTCGCCTCTAATTGCTCTTATGAACGACCAGGTACAACAACTAAGGGCTAAAGGAATAAAAGCAATCTCTCTGGCAGGGAACCTGTCATATTCTGAGCTGGATACTTTACTGGATAACTGCGTATATGGAAATTACCGGTTTCTGTATATTTCACCCGAACGCCTTAAACATGAGCTGGTACTTGCCCGAATAAAACAGATGGCTGTAAACAGTATCGCTGTAGATGAGGCACATTGCATATCGCAATGGGGTAACGATTTTCGTCCGGCGTATAAAGATATCGTCAGGTTAAGAGATATCTTCCCTCACGTACCTGTAATTGCACTTACCGCATCAGCCACTCCCAGAGTGGTCAACGACATTATTACAGACCTGAAGCTTACCCCTGTGCATACATTTAAAAAATCGTTTGCGAGACCTAACCTAGCTTACCGGGTGATCCACACCGAAAACAAATTAGCAAAAACTGAACATCTGCTAAAAGAATATCAGGGAACCTCCATTATCTATGTAAGAAGCCGAAAAGCTACCGTTGAGGTAGCCGAATATTTGAAAAAGAGACACATCACTACGACTTTTTATCACGGTGGGATCTCCAGCGAGGAAAAAACCAAACGCCTTCAACAATGGATGGATGGAGAGGTAAGAGTCATGATAGCTACCAACGCTTTTGGTATGGGGATAGACAAACCCGATGTAAGAACTGTTATTCATCTTGCACTGCCTGAAAATCTCGAAAATTACTATCAGGAAGCCGGCCGTGCAGGAAGAGACCTTAAAAAGGCTGCTGCCTTTCTCATTACTTCCCGCCACGATATTACGCTTGTTAAAAAACAGTTTTTAAGTGTCTTGCCAGATGTAAACTTTGTGAAAACGCTATATAGAAAATTATGCGCGTATTTTCAGGTATCGTATGGGGAGGGTGAGTTTGATACTTACCAACTGGAGTTTTATCGTTTTTGTGAGACCTACCGCTTTCCGGTACCTTTGGCATACAATGCCATGAAACTTTTAGACCGATACGGTGTATTAAGACTTTCAGAAACCTTTCACAGGAAAACTACAGTACATTTTGCTGTGCCCGGAAGCTCTGTTCTGGCATATCTTAAGCGAAACCCGTCTTTTGAGGTCGTCACAAAAGCCCTGTTACGCACTTATGGAGGGATCTTTGATCTGGAAACCTCCATAAATACTCACCTTATCGCCAGCAAAACAAAAGTTTCGGAAGCCCAGGTATTCCATGTTTTAAAACATCTGGCGCAAGACGGCCTTATCAATTATACAGCCTCACATACAGATGCTGAAATTACATTTCTCCAGCCACGGGAAGATGAAAAGACTATTAATGTTATTGCCCGGCACATAAAAGAACAAAATAAACATAAAGAGGAGCAGGTAAAACAGATAATTGCATACGCTACAAATGTGACCAGATGTAAAAGTGAATGGCTCCTCTCCTATTTTGGAGAAAAAAATACAACGCCCTGTGGTATTTGCTCATTTTGCCAAAAACCTGATGAAAATGTTTCACAAGAGAAAATGGTACTTCTGCGGCAGGACATCCTGAAAGCTCTCGAAAAAGATCCCAAAACATCAACAGAACTTGTCAGGTTGTTTACCTTTACTGAGAAAACAGTACTGGAAGCACTTCGATACCTTGCTGAACAGGACCGGATACAGATAAACCAAAAAAATCAATATACTGTTAAAATATGAGAACGCTCCGAATCGTTTTTATGGGCACACCCGATTTTGCCGTAGGCACACTCAAGGCCCTTTTGCATGCTGATTATAACGTAGTAGGTGTGATTACTGCACCCGATAAGCCGGCTGGCAGAGGCAGAAAGCTTACAGAATCGGCTGTTAAAACCTTTGCTGTTTCCCGGGGGCTGCCTGTATTGCAACCTCAGAACCTAAAAGATCCAGGGTTTCTGGAACAACTAAAACAACTTGACGCCAATCTACAGATAGTGGTGGCATTTCGTATGCTGCCTGAAGTAGTCTGGAAAATGCCAGAATTCGGTACATTTAACCTCCATGCATCCCTCCTTCCCGATTATCGGGGTGCAGCCCCTATAAACTGGGCCATTATAAACGGAGAAACGCTTACAGGCGTTACTACTTTCTTTATAGACCATATGATAGACACCGGTGCCATTATTGCTAAAGAAGAGGTACCGATACCCGGTGATATGACGGCTGGAGAGTTGCACGATCAATTAATGGAAAAAGGGGCCGGGCTAGTGGTAAAAACTGTAGAAAGCATACAAAAAAATGCGGTGACCACGACACCTCAACCCAATGTAAGTAACCAAAAATCTGCTCCCAAGATCCACAAAGAAACCTGTAAAATAAAGTGGAATAATGGTACCAAAGACATATACAATCACATAAGAGGGTTAAGTCCCTTCCCCACTGCATGGAGTTATATGGCAAATAAAGATGAAAAAGTTGCAGTAAAAATATTCAGGGGATTGCCAATTTATGAATCTCACAATTTACTTCCCGGTACTATACGGGTGGCAGAGTCTGGTGTAAAAGTTGCTACTCTCGATGGTTTTATAGAGCTTCTGGAAATACAATTACCGGGGCGTCGAAAAATGCTGATAAAAGATTTGTTGAACGGGTATGATTTTGACCCAAATGCAAAAATGCTCTAAACCCTTATGCATAGAGGCTTACAGGAAAAAAATCCGTATTATGTCATTACTTTATTAACAATGAAGTCAAGTTATTAACAAAATAAGGGTTTTCGCCCGATTTTACTTGTGTGGTACTCAAATCCGTATAAATTTGTCTAACGATTACAGTAATCTTATGTTTAACCAACAATTAATTTTAAAATTTACATTATGAACAAATCAGAATTGATAGATGCTATGGCCGCAGATGCAGGCATCACCAAAGCAGCAGCAAAAAAAGCACTGGAATCTTTTCTTGGTAGTGTTGAAGGATCCTTAAAAAAAGGAGGCCGCGTATCCTTAGTAGGATTTGGTACGTTCTCAGTTTCTAAAAGAGCTGCCAGAGAAGGAAGAAATCCACAAACCGGAAAAACTATCCAAATTAGCGCTAAAAACGTAGTGAAGTTTAAAGCAGGAGCAGACTTAAGTAAAGCTGTTAACTAAATAACAGTTCTACAAAATAATACAACAAAAAAGCATCCGTTTGGATGCTTTTTTGTTGTATTAGATCGATTAAAAAGTACTAAAATTTGTTTTTTTCAATATTTTAGTTAGATTTAACTAAATTTAACATTTATAGTATGGTTGCCATAAAACCTCAAAAAGGGCATTTACTGATCGCGGAACCATCTATTATAGGTGATGTTTCGTTTAACAGATCAGTAGTTTTGCTGGCAGAGCACAATCACGAAGGCTCCATAGGATTTATACTTAACAAACCCCTTTCTTTTCAGCTCAATGAATTGGTGCCGGAAATAAGTAAACCTATGAAAGTGTATAATGGCGGCCCTGTTGAACAGGATAATCTGTACTTTATACACAGGGTACCGGAACTCATTACTAACAGTATCGAGATATCTAATGGTGTATATTGGGGAGGCGATTTTGAAAAGATCATAGACCAAGTCAATAATGGTACCATTAAAAGTACGGACATCCGTTTTTTTCTGGGGTATTCCGGTTGGGAGCAGCTACAACTGGATAAAGAACTTCAGTCAAGCTCCTGGGTAGTTCTTGAAAACATTTATAAAAGTAACATTGTTAAAAAACGGGCAAATCATTTCTGGAAAGAGAAAATGATTGAATTGGGAGGTGATTATATGCTATGGTCTAATGCCCCCGAAAATCCCAATCTTAATTAAGTAAGGCGCGCCAGAGCATTTACTCTGCCTAACAAACTCCTGCTCACGTCTTTTTCATATATTTTTTTTCTGTATTTAGTAATAGGGTGTATCCCATGAATGACATTGGTAATAAAAAGTTCATCTGCTTTTTGTAGTTCAAAAGGAGAGATCGAAGCTTCTTCCAGAGTAAGGCCTTCTGTTTTTGATATCACCTTAAGCAATTGCTTTCGCATGATACCGTTCAGGCAACCATCAGTTAACGGAGGGGTTTTAACAACATTACCCGATACCAGAAATATATTACCATTAATGGCCTCTACCACATTTTTACGTTCATTTAGTAAAAGACAATTCTCATATCCGTTTTCATGGGCATAGATCCCTGCTACCACATGGGTTACTTTATTGGCAGATTTGAGCGTGGAAAGTAAACCTGCCGGTATCCAGTGATCTTTAAACAGTTCTACCTCATAAGGGGTATCAGGCAGCATATAAAAAGGAGCCTCCAGTACTGATGTACTGATTATATATGATACCGTATTTACCTCAGGCGTATAAAAGCCACCCTCATTTCGAAAAACCGTAAGTCGCACCCGTACGGGCAAATTTTCCTGCGCATTAGCCTTTAGGGTTTGCAAAATGGATGCTTCCAAATACTCCATAGTAAAATTCATGGGAATATCCATTCGTAATATTCTCATGGCAGCCATAAGGCGAAGGTAATGGTCCTCCCAGAAAAAGATACGGGAGTTTACCACACGTATTGTTTCAAATACGGCATCTCCATAGCACAAACCGCGATTTGTCTCACCTAAAAAAGCAGTACCTTCCGGTATCAGATCTCCATTAAAATTAACCATAAAAAACCCTGATTTAAAATCAGGGGCAAATATACTTCTTTTCAGGAAGAAACTATACCGAGCCTATAACATGTTTAAGGTCTGAAATCTGGTTATCCCAAAGCATTTTAGCTTCTTCTATTTCATCTTCTTCAGCAAAATCGGTTACTACCAGAGATACATCTTTTGTAATCTCATCTACCACAATACGCATTTCAAAAAACGAATGGTCATCAGCTTCCATCCATTTAAATTTTACCATTTCACCACTTTTTTTCCGTAGTAGTTTCGCTTGCTCCTCACTGCCATCCCAAATAAAAGTGAACATCTCACCACGTGAATTTACATTATCTGCAAACCACTCCGAAAGTCCGGAAGGCGTTGAAATGTATTGGTAAAGCAGTTGTGGCGATGAGTGTAGGGGGAACTCAATTTCGTACTTAATTTTATCCTGCATGCTGTTTGTGTTTAAGGCCCGACAATATAATTATTTCTACCAAATAGTTAAAACTAAATATCAAAAATATTTCTAGGCAATGATTTGACAAACACAAATTTGTTTCTATATTTGCACCCTTCTTTCAGAAAGATGTATGCGGCGAGGTAGCTCAGTTGGTTAGAGCGTCGGATTCATAACCCGGAGGCCACGGGTTCAAATCCCGTCCTCGCTACCAGAATTAAAAAGGTTTTCCAGTCAGGAAAACCTTTTTTAATGTAAAAGCATAAATTTTACACTTTGGCAACTCCATTAATGGTATATTTTTATCTGGTTTATTTAATCTAAAAAAATAAATTCTTAAACAGAGTGTATTACGGTTTTATACGTACTCCCCTTTGGGGGTTTTTCCCTTTTCTATCTTTTGATCCTCAGATATTTAAAAAAAATACAGACCTTTAGTAAGCTCTCCCGGCACACCATTACATATCCCCTTTTTTTAACTCTGCTTTGTTATGCAGGTTTTGACAGATTTGCTATGAACCGAAATATCAGTATTTCTGTATCACATATCATTGATCTGTACGTAGCGCTAAAAAAAAAATAACCTTTAAACCTTCATTCAAATGAACAATCCCTTTCATATTCAACCTGAACTTCGATATGGAGCACCCGTATGCGATGAAATTTTAATTGGCAGATACTTTACTATTGGCTATTCCTGGTATTTCAGACAGGCCAAGTGGACCCTGGAGATCATAAACAGAAACGACTATCTTTTGACAGAGGCTGACCGGATGAATAATTTTCGGGCAGATGTACGAATTCCCAGAAGGTTCAGAGCCGGGTTAAAAGCTTACAGAGCAAGTGGCTATGACAGAGGGCATTTAGTGGCCAGTGCAAACAATGATATCCTGGAAATTCAAAACAGTGAAACTTTTTTGTTGTCAAATATGTCTCCTCAAACACCACATTTTAACCGCAGAATATGGCGCGAACTGGAAGAAGCCATTCGAACATTAAACAATAAACAGAACGTTTTAGAAACCTACGTGCTTACCTGTCCCGTATTCTATTTTGACAAAAAAGTAGAAACTATTGGTGATGATGAAGATGAATATGGCATAGATGTACCCGTTCCACATGCGTTTATTAAAAGTGTATTGGCAGAAGACGACAAAGGAAGGCTAAAACTTTGGACTTTTGAGATAGAAAATAAAGAACCGGATGGGGACTTAAAAGACTATTTGGTCGTTACTTATGATGCAGAACAAATAGTTGGCGGCAGGTTTTGGGATCGCATTAGCGGAGGCGACATGCACCAACAAAAAAAAGACCCTATAGATATTTGGGAGTATTAAAGTACGGTCAACAAAGTTATGTGCTGTGAAAAGTAGAAAAATATATTTCGGCTGTCTGTTTAGCATTTTCTCATTGTTGAAAAAATATACACACTTTTTGCATCAAGTGATTGAGATTTTTCCTTCTCATTATTTCTAATGTATCTTAGTATTTCAATAGATTTAATGTATGAGATGTGTTGGTCGTACTAAAACTTTCAAAAGGTGTAAAAATCAATGCAAGTTTCTTCTTTGCAGGCATCATAAATTTCAGTGGCTAAAACCAATTTCAATTATTCTAGGAGTTTTAACAACTTATGCTACTTTGTATTCTTTCTTTATAAGCGAAAATTCAAACTACGAACAAAAAAATACTAGTAATACAATTACGGAACAAAAGGAAGTTAAATCCATATTTAATTATGATGAGAAAAGCTTTAAAATTTTAATTGTTCGTTTTGAAGACTATCAAAATGATGAAAACACTTACTGCATTGGACGCGCAATTGAAGAACACATAAATGTTATCAACGTAAATGAAAATATCGGTCAACCCATCAGAACTGTTTACTCGGATAGTATACCTCCACCCAAAAATCTTAATCAAGCGAAAGAAATTCAAAAAAGACATCATGCGGATCTGATTATCTATGGTTTAGCAAAAAATGTATTGGCTAATTGTAATGGGGCGGATATATGTTTCAGGTATAATTTGGACAATTCATTTAAAAATTCGTTGACTGATGCTATCAATTTAAAAACGGTAAAACATGATCTTCAATATGTTCATACATCTCCTTTCGAAATTGAAACTGGTTTATTTCAGTTTGACAAAGTATCTATTAAACTATGGATCAAATATATAACCCAGATCAAATTTGATCGTAATAATGAAATTTTATCCAATTTATTGTTAGCACAAAATTATACTGATACTTTATCTTCAAATGAGAAAGTAAAAAGGTATTCTTCTCTAGGCAATGCGTATTTTGATCTGGAAGAATACGATAAGGCTATTGAAACTTTTAAAAAAATCTTTGACATTGATTCATTAAATGCGTATGCCCATCTAAGAATTAGTCATGCTCACTACTATCTGGACAGATTTGATGAATCTTTAATAAATAGTAACAAAGCCCTTGAAATAGATTCACTATACGCTTACGCATATAATGCAAGAGGAATTACCTATGATCAAATAGGGAAATTAGACTTAGCTATAGCTGATTACAGAAAAGCAATTTCAATTGAACCTACGTATGAATTGTTTTATCGTAATCTTGGTCTCGCATTTCGCAGACAAAATGAGTTTGATAATGCCCTTAACGAATTTAATAATGCTATTTCATTGAACCCTGATTCTGATGTTATCTATTGTGCTAGAGGGCATACTTATGAAGATATGGGGAATTATGATGAGGCAAAAAAAAATTATTTAAAAGCTATATCCCTGAACGAAAAAAGTCATCATGCTTACTATAACTTAGGAAACTTATCTCTTTATAAAAAAGAATACAAAAAAGCAATTTATTACTATTACAAAGATTTGGCCATCGATTCAAATTCTATTGCAACGTATATTGCATTAAGCACAGCTTCAATCGCATTAAAAAAACATGATGATGCATTTAGCTTTCTTAAGAAAGCTAAGAAAATAGATTCTTTAAATTCTGAAATTGATTATACCAAAGGACAGGTATACTTAAATCAAAAGAAATATAAAAAAGCTTTAGAACAAATAGATAAAGCAATCGAAAAAAACAACAAATTAAAAAAGTATTATTATTTCAAAGGACAATGTTTATCAAAATTAGAAGACTACCAAGAAGCAGTTTCACAATTTGATGAAGTAATTCAAATTGATTCAACCTATTCATTAGCATATTTTCAAAGAGGTCACGCAAGAAGTAAGAACAAAGAGTATGATCTCGCGATAATAGATTATAATAAATCTATTAGTCTGGATAAAAAGCAAAACATCTATAATTCTCTCGCTTATAATAATAGAGGAGTTGCATATAGTAAAGTGGGTAAATATAAACTAGCCGTAAATAATTATACTAAATCAATTAGTTTAAATCCTAAATCAGTGTATCCATATCTTGGTTTAATCGATATTTATTTATTCAAAAAATATGGTTTCGTAGTTATATTAATTGTGATAGTTATATTTTTTAGAAAGAAAATCAAATTTCTCAGATCTATGTTTGGTTAATGAATAAATCACTCAATAAAAGTATCATATCAGTTTTACGATATCTTAAAAGGGGAAATATCTCTTACAAAAAAGGGGGGAAATACGGTATAAAATGACATTGTGTTTTACTAGATTTATCTAACTAATAATCAAAAACTTACAAACCATGCCACATTACGCACAAGGAACAACCGGATGGACCAAACTAAAAAGTTATCAGGCTTTATGGGATCCTAAAATTGATCTGGGTAAATTTTATTTTACAACCTTTCAGGGAAACAGACAGGAAACACCTTATATGACGGCCGAAAATTTTGCTAGAGTCATTGATATCCTGAGAAACGAAACTCCTGTTTATGGAAATGCCAGTACAGGCTCTGTAACTACACAGGGAGAAGATGTAGGAGAAGAAGAAAGTTAACCAAAGACAGTCTCGAACTGTTCAATAAAAGCCTTCAACTAAAGTTGAAGGTTTTTATTTTATACTTTTATAAAAGTAAGTATTCCCGAATGATTGGAATTTAGTGCTGACAAACATGGCCAAAACTTACTTTTTAGCTTAAAATTAAAACCGATGCGAGTCTTCAAATTACTATGGTTGCTTTTTATAATTTTTGGTTTTTTTGCCTGTGCAGATAATGCACCGGACGATAAAGTGCCAGATCCGGCTAAAAAAATGCTGTTAACGGCCGTTGAGAAGTTCAACACGGCATTTCAGGAGGGAAATACAGCTATCCTGGAATCTATGATAACAGAAAACTACATACACACGAACGGAGCTTCCTCACCTGTTGGAAAAAAAGAATGGGTGCAATACCTGCGTAAACGGGAAAATGAAATCACATCAGGCACCCTTAAAGTCATTGCCTATACTATGAATGAAATGGAAATTACGTTCCATAGCCATATAGCCATCGTAACCGGAAAAATACATGTACATGGTGAAAAAGAAGGAATAACCCACAAAGACGAATACAGAGTTACCCATGTTTGGGTTTATGAGAAAGGAACCTGGAAAAGAGCAGGGTTTCACGATGGAAAAATAAAATAGCATAAACTAAATAGTATCCCATTTAAAATTAACTGATCGATGAAAAAATTTTTTATTGTACTGAGCTGCCTCCTTTTTTTAAACATATCCAAGGGGTAGGAGATTGAAATGAGGCTTACTTTTTTTGGTTATAAGTTTATACAAAATGAAGAAAGACTTACCTGGAACCAATTGGCTACCGCTACTGAAGCAAATAGGGAAGCCAATCTTTTAATTAAAAAAGCGAAGACTCAAAATACGGTTTCTTCAGTACTGGCAATGGTTGGTGGGGGACTTATTGGAATTCCGATAGGACAATCTATAGCCGACGTTGATCCTAATTGGACCCTGGCCTATATTGGGGGAGGGATCGCTGTTATTAGTTTTCCCTTCTCTTTAAGTGCTTTTAACAACGTTAATAAAGGCATTGATAAATACAACCTTTCTTTAAAGCATACTTCAACATCTGCATTCAGTCCAGAATTTAGAGTTATCGCTAATAGAAATGGTATTGGACTTTCAATGAATTTCTAACACTGGTAAGTATGAATGTATAATAGGTTCTAAAATCACTAATACAAAAATCATTTTTGTTAGCGAGAGGATGAAAATTAAACATATAACCATCTGGGTTATCGATTTGGAAAGAATGAAAAATTTCTATTTATAATTCTTTGATCCGAATTCTAATAAAAATCTCACATGTGGGGTTAGGGGCTACCAGATCGGTATCCAATAAAGTACTATTTACAATTAAATACTTGTGAATAAAAACCGTGTTTCCGTATTCACTATCTTATATTTGATGCTTCCCGAAAAAAGGGTACTACATACCTAAATAAGAAAACTCGAAAAACTTTTGAATACAGTTTAAACCCTCTTTAAAACAGAAGCTATAAGAAGAAAACGCTGCATACAGAGTATCTAAAATATGAGAAGAGTATGTAAGTATGCAAACTTGAGATTAAGTGACAAGTATAGATTATTGAAAACATGTATCTTGCATATATACTTGTACAAATACCCCGAACTCATAAATGGAGAAAATAGCAAAAACTAAAAAAACAAATCCGGAATCAGTTTCACGTGTTGAAAATGAAAATATCATGAAAACGTTACGAATAAATAATGTTGAAATTGAATTTTTGTTAACTGGAGAAAAAAATTCAGAAACTATTGTATTCGTTCACGGATTAGGGGCCAACCTTTCCCAGTTCAGGTTACAGCAAGACTATTTTAGTAAAAACTTTAAGGTAATAGCCATTAATTTAAGAGGCCATGGCAAATCATTACAGGTACACAAATATACACCTTCCAAGTTTAAACTATCAGTTATGAGTACCGATATCATTGAACTCCTGGCCTATTTAAAAATTGACAAAGTTCATTTTGTAGGAAACTCATTAGGAGGCAATATAGGGTATGAAATTCTAAGATCCCATCCCCATATTTTAAAGTCATTAACAACCTTCGGTACCACCGGGCAATTAAATAAACCAAGATTCTCTTTAGGTATATTAAAATTCATCTATAAAATAATAAGCCCCAAAGCTATTGGCAACTTATCTCAATTGGCAGGGCAGACAAAAGAATCAAAAGATCGTATCCGGGAGATGTTCTCAAAAGTTAATAAAATAACTCTACTTTCAACTCTTCCCAATATTGCCAAGTTTGATTACCTGGATGTGATTAAAAATTCATCTGTACCAGGTATGATCATTAAAGGTGAAAAAGATCAGAATATTAATAGAACCATACAAAGTACGATTAATGAATTTGAGAACAGAGGTAATTTTAAATTACATGAAATAAAAGACACGGGACATTTTGTAAATCTAGACAATCCGGTTTTGTTTAATAAGGTTCTTGAAGATTTTATTTTGAACCTCAATAAATAACAATAACCGGGGCGTATAAACATGGTATAATGTTTATTTTAGAATCAGGGGATCCTCACTTTATCATATTTCTGGAAACAAAAAAATCATAAGTCTTTCTAAATAAAAAAAA
Source organism: Ascidiimonas aurantiaca (assembly GCF_037646345.1). Lineage (NCBI taxonomy): Bacteria > Pseudomonadati > Bacteroidota > Flavobacteriia > Flavobacteriales > Flavobacteriaceae > Ascidiimonas > Ascidiimonas aurantiaca. The sequence goes on from NZ_JBBEWR010000010.1 coordinate 194,335, forward strand.
GACTAAACGATCTTACAAAAGATGAATGGAATACATGGTTCCCGGTTGAACTGGTCAACCATGATCCTGAGTGGAAAAATATATACAAAAAAGAAAAAGAGCGAATACTTGAAAAAGTTGATTCGGAGTCTGTTTTACGGATAGAACACTTCGGGAGTACATCCATTCCAGGTATCAAATCCAAGCCGTATATTGATATGATGATCGAAATTCCCGACAGATTGCTTTTTGACAAAAACTTACTTTCAAAATTTTCAGAACTGGGATATACGCATTTTGTAGTTCCGGGCCGTGAGAACATAGAAACCTGAAGCCTTCCCTAAAAATAGGACAGCTTAAAATTAGAATTTTCTAACTTTAAATTTTAACTGTCA